>DAOWMA010000102.1 GCA_030643345.1 Spirochaetaceae bacterium | reverse complement strand
CCTCAGACGATTTTTGGAGAATGGGTGCGAAAGCAGTAGCCGAAGAAGCTCTGGAAGTTATTGGAAAAGATACACCTGTTTATCTTACCTTCGATCTTGATGTCCTTGATCCCACAGAGCATTCATCTAATGGTCTGGCCGATCCTTTTGGCTTAACCTGGCGGCAGGTATATGATTTTACCCGGATTGTTTCAGAAAAAAAACGTGATGATCTTGTGGGCGCGGATCTTGTGGAATATACTCCTCCGTCGGATGCAAGCAGACGGGATGGTATTACAACTGTAGGATACTCATGGGAACTTCTCTGTTGGTTAGCTCAATCAGTGGTTGCCAGAAATGGTGAAAAGCGGAAAACCCAATGGGATAAGGCCTGGGGTGTGGCATGTCTTTAGAAATTATAAACCGAAGGGAAATATGAAAAATAAATGGGAACCCATGTCCAGGGAAAAATTGGCTATATACAATAAGATCAATGATACTTTTGTCGGTCATGAAACGATGAGCGAAGATATACTTGCCCATGCAGAGAGAATGCAGACAATTAACGGTAAAGGAATAGAATTACTTAGTTATCTTAATAAAGATTATTTGGGATTTTTTATGTCTCCCTTTTCAAGGGATATTAAAAATGCGGATATAGTTATTGCGGGTATACCGATTGAAGGCAGTTCTCCCATCAATTCATCACATAAACTGGCACCAACAGAACTCCGGAAGGTTTCCAAACTGGGTATGGGCACTGTTACCGATGATATGAAAGCTCCCTTCGAGATGTGTCGTGTAATTGATTATGGAAATATTGATGTCTTTGGTCAGTTTGAATTAAAAAAAGAGATTGATCTGGCCGAGAAGCATCTTCTCGATATTGTTGCAGCCGGAGCTGATCCCTTTTTAATTGGAGGTGATCATTCTATTACCTGGCCGCCACTTCGTGCACTGGGTGAAAAATATGGCCCTTTAAGCGTTATTCATTTTGATGCCCACTACGATTTGACCACAAAAGCTCAGTTTGCTTATGAATATACTTCGGGATCATATTTTGCTCGGGCTTTTGCCGGTGGATATGTTGATCCTGAAAGAGTTATTCAGATTGGTATTAGAGGAAAGCAAACTTTCCTTTTGCAGGAGATTGCCAAACAGTTCGGAACAAATTCTTTTACAGCAGATGAAGTATGGGATCTTGGTACAGATGTCATTGCAGATAAAATTCTGGAGGTTGTAGGAGACGGTCCGACATATCTTACCTTTGATCTGGACTCTCTTGATCCTTCCTGTCATGTGTCAAACTCCGGTCCTGAACCCTTTGGACTTACTACCAGACAGGTCTATGACATTATTCGCAAAATAAGGGACAAGGTTAATCTGGTTGGTGCTGATATATCTGAGTATGCACCCATGTACGATGCCAACGGACGGGATGCTATTGTAACCTGTGGAATTGCATGGAAAATATTCGCCTGGCTATGTACAAAACGTGCTGAACGGCAGGGTGAATGGCGAAAAACCGAATGGCCTATGGCTATGGGATACGCTTCTATATAGTAATTATTTAGTCATGAAATACTGATATCATTATGACTAATAATATATTTTTTTATTAAATTTCTTAAGAGGAGAAAAGTAATGACAGATTTGGTAATGGAAAAAAAACTTCCATTAAAGGTTAAGCTGGGGTATGGAGTTGGTGGTTTTGGAGCACTTATGATCTTTAACAACTTTATTCTTTACGCGATGTTCTTTTTTACTGACATAGTAAGCTTTACACCTGCTTTCGCAGGAGCAATTATTGCAATAGGTACTCTTTGGGATGCTGTTACCGATCCGATTGTCGGTTATCTGTCAGACAAAAGAGATCCGGCAAAGGGACGAAGGCGACCATTTATTGGTGGATTTGCTATACCTCTTGGAATAATATCTATGTTGCTTTTTACAGATTTCGGTTTTAATCCCCTTATGACAAAAGTTTACTTTATATTTATGGTTCTAGCATTTTATACTTTTCAAACACTTGTTGATGTGCCCTTTACTGCCCTGGGCGCAGAATTGACTCAGGATTATGATGAAAGAAGTAAACTTAGTACCATGCGCTCAGTATTCTATGTTATTTCAATACTCATAAGTGATGCGTTTCTTATATTTGTTGCCTTTTTTGCTGATACTTTTGCTGATGGGTCCTGGGTAGCGGGATTCTCATACGCTGGTGCATTGTGTGGTATCTTAATTATAATCAGCCTTTTTATCAGTTATAAAACAACCAAAGGTTATGAGCTGAAGGATGTTGGAGAGGTTCAAAAATTCAATCTTAAAGAACTTCTTATTGAACCATTTAAGAACAGACCCTTTAGATATGTTGCAGGGTTGTTTGCATTTGGTATAGTTGCACTTTCTGTTTCAGCAACTACTGCTGTGTATTATTTCTTTAACAATCTTGGATGGGATGAGAACTTTCTTGGACTCTTTCTTATTGCTACTGCTGTAATTGGCTTAGGTGGTATACCAATAGTAAATACTTTAGCTCAGAAAATTTCCAAAAAAGCCGGTTGGGTTCTGGTAATGGGTCTTTATGCCATTGGTGTTATTATATTTCCTGGTTTTCTCTGGTTGGATGGGGCAACTACTACAGTTGGTTTGGTTTTGTTCACCATCTGTATGGGATTTGGTGTCAATTTGATTTATCAGAACGTATGGGCCATGATTCCGGATTGTATTGAAGTGGATGAATTTAAAACAGGAAAAAGACGGGAAGGTATGTTTTATGGTGTTATTTCACTTATTCAGAAAGTAAGCTCTGCTGTTGCTATTTTACTGGCAGGAATGGGTCTGACATGGGTTAATTATGATGCAATGCTTGAGGTTCAGACACAATCAACATTAAATGGAGTTGCCTATCTGTATGCTTATGGATCAGCAGTACCAGTTATTATTGCTATTATTATTGGTGTTCTGAATCCTATGAACCGTGAACGGCATGGAGCACTCACAGAAGCATTAAAAAATAAAAAAGCTGGAAAAGAGTACAGTGATGAAAAATTTAAGGCAGTTCTGTAATTAAATATAACACAATCGGGTTAGATATACCGGAGAAAATGGAGTATAACAGTGGATAAAATATTACGAATACATATGAGTGCAAAGGATGCTCCTCAGGTTACAGTGGAAACACTTGGTAAATACGCCGGGCTTGGAGGGAGAGCTATGACCAGCGGTGTAATTTCCTCTGAGGTAAAGCCCGATTGTGATCCTCTCGGTGAGGGTAATAAAATTGTGATAGCTCCTGGATTGCTAAGCGGAACAGCAGCTGCAACATCGGGAAGATTGTCAATTGGCTGTAAGAGTCCCCTGACAGGAACTATAAAAGAGTCAAATTCGGGAGGGCAGGCAGCACTGACACTGGCTCGATTGGGGTATGCAGCTATAATAATTGAAGGGATTTCCTCGGGATCAGATCTATATCGTATTGTTGTTACCAAGGATAAAGTTGTAGTTGAGGATGCCAATGAATTTAAAGAGTTAACAAATTATCAACTTATAGATAAGGTCAGGAATGTATATGGGAAAAAGGTTGCTTGTATTTCCATTGGACCTGCAGGAGAAAGGGGATTAAAAGCGTCCACAATTGCATGTACAGATCCTGAAATGCTCCCTACAAGACATGCCGCCCGGGGCGGAGTAGGTGCCGTTTTGGGATCTAAAGGGATCAAACTTATTGTTTTGGATGGAGAAGGAACAAGTATACGAAAACCAAAGTATCCTTACTTTTTTAAGAAGGCCAATAAACAGTTTGTGGAAGGATTGAGGCGGCATCCTGTTACCGGTTATAACCTTCCAAAATACGGAACCAATTTACTGACAAATATAGTTAATGAAGCCGGTGCATACCCGACCAGAAATTTTCAATCCGGTAGGTTTGCCGGTGCAGAAAAAATATGCGGTGAAGCCCTTGCAAAACTTGAAGAAAGCCGGGGAGCTAAGGTAACAAAAGGCTGTCATACCGGTTGCGTCATACAGTGTTCAGGTAATTTTAATGACAAAGATGGTAATTTTGTTACCAAGCAGCCGGAGTATGAAACAGTCTGGGCCCATGGCGGAAACTGCATGATAGATGACCTGGATATTATTGCAAAACTGGATTTTATGGATGATACTCTGGGTCTTGATACTATCGAAATGGGTACTGCTATCGGAATTGCTATGGAAGCAGGGAAACTGGCTTTCGGTGATGGTGAAGGAGCTCTCAAACTTCTCGATGAAGTTGCCAATGATACTCCCTTTGGTCGTATTCTCGGCAATGGTGCAGCAGCTACGGCAGAAGCATTAGGAGTAACCCGGGTTCCTGTTGTAAAGAGGCAGGCTATGTCTGCGTATGATCCCAGGGGTATGTTTGGTATGGGTGTAACCTATGCAACAAGTACCATGGGTGCTGATCATACAGCTGGTAGTACCTATCCGTCTAATTTACTGATGATTGGGGGCTTTGTTGATCCTCTGGATACTGATGACCAGATTGAGCTTTCCAGGCTTATGCAAATGGCTAGTGCGGCCATAGATGCTTCAGGGTTTTGCCTTATGATCGCTTATGCTATCCTTGACCAGACTGAGACTTATCAGGCGATGATTGACTTAATAAACTCCGGTTGTGGAATGTCTAATTCATCAACAGAGTTTTTGGAAATAGGGAAGACTATTCTGAAAGAGGAAAAAGCCTTTAATGATGCGGCAGGTTTTACACGTGACGATGATAGACTGCCGGAATTTTTCTACAAAGAGCCACTTGAGCCACATGGAAGAGTTTTTGAGGTTTCAGATCTTGATCTGGATCAGGTCCACAATTGGTAAAAATTAGGCAACACGAAATAATGTTATTTAATTTCATAAAAATATCAACAACCAGGATGATTATATGAATATTACTGTAAAACTATTTGGAATACTGCAGGAAAAACGTTTTAACAAATTACAAACCAAATACACTGAAAAAACAACCATCCTGCAGGTTATGGATGAGATAGGAATACCCCAGCATGTTATTGGTGTTATTTTTGTAAACGGTCGATACGCTTTTCCAGACCGGGAATTAAAAGAAGATGATGTATTAGCATTTTTTCCTCTTCTTGGAGGCGGTTGATTCCGCATTAAATATAGAAAGTTTTGTATCGGGGAAAATTATAGAATTATTAGGAGTAATGCAATGTTACATGAGTTTATACCGGATCCTGATTATGAGAGCATGTCCTGGAGCAATGACAGGGAATTGTTCATAGAAAACTGCCGGATTAGGGATTTAGCAAAGGAGTTTGGAACACCCCTATATGTTATTTCGGAGAAACAGCTGTTAAATAATGCGCGGCTTTACAAAAAAGTTTTCTCTGACAGATGGAAAGAGGGCAGTGTTCGTATTACACCGGCGATAAAGGCCAATTTTACTTTAGCTACCAGAAAAATACTTACAATGGAAGGTTGTGGATGTGACGTTTTTAGTCAGGGAGAGCTCTGGGCGGCTCTTCAAAGTGGTATAGATCCGGAACTTATTTCATTAAACGGAAATGGAAAACTTGGTGCAAATAATACGATTCTTGAGGAAGCAATTACTGCCGGTGCAAGGATTACTATAGATCAGGTTGAAGAACTTGATATTATTGAAATGTTTGCAAAGAATCTAAAAAAGAAAGTAAAAATTCGTTTCAGGCTTAGACCTGAGTTTGCTGAGCTCAGAATGCCCACTCAGTATTTGTCAGGGCTGCAAATACCGATAGAGTATGCTAACATTATGTACAAGCATGGGATTCCACTGGAAGCTCTTATTCCTCTTGGCAAAAGGGCTTTAGAATCTCCTCATCTTGATCTTATTGGTGTTCATATTCATCTTGGACGGCATCGAAGAGATCCTGCTTACTGGGGTTCTATTATCAAGGGTTATGTTCGTCTTCTTTCAATACTGAAGGTTGAATGGGGCGGTTGGGAACCATTAGAAATTGATATAGGCGGTGGTATTCCAAGCCGTAGAGATCCACATTGCGGTACAAATGTAATGGAGGAGAATCTTCCAGCGTCACAACCTTTTGAGGATGTGGTTAATGGTAAACTTAAAGGTCCCGAACTATATAAAAAAATCCAAAAATTCAATTCTACACTCAGACACCTGTATCGTAACTATCATATGCAGGATCCGCTAATGCCTTTAAGACTCCCACTTGAGGTTTTTGCAGAAGTAATAACGGATACACTTAGAAAAGAATTGACCAGTCACGGACTTGAACCGAAAGGTAAGATACTGGAAATCGAACCGGGTCGAGGTCTTTATGCGGATGCCGGGATACATATTGCCAAAGTTACAGTCCTGAAAAAGCAGATTAAGCCTGTTCTGTGGAATTGGCTTAATATAGACACCGCTCAGTCTTTTCTTGGAAACCTTGTAACCGAACATGCTTTGTACCGATATTTAATTGATGGGAAACCACGGTCTTCATGGACAAAAACTATTACCGCTGACATTGTAGGATGCAGTTGTAATCTTGACAGACTCATATCTGATGCAGTTATTCCTCAGGAGACCTCTCCGAATGATCTTATTGTATTTTTAGATACAGGGGCTTACGAAGATTCTAACACAAGCAATTTTAACGCCCTTCCCAGACCTGCAACGGTTCTGGTTTCCGATAAACATTCTGCAGTAATTAAAAAGAGAGAAACCATAAAAGATGTGTTTAGGAGGGATATTATACCTGAGCATTTAGTATAAATAACAAATGAGGAGAATAAAATGGAAGCGAAAGGATCAAGAACGGAAAATTACAAATTTTTGGAACATCTTGTAAGAAAAATCTGGCTGAACGCAGGAGCAACCAGGGAACATGCGGATGCTGTTGCTCATTCTATTATTATGGGTGACAGGATGGGAAAGACGAATCAGGGGATTGGTGTATTTGAGGCGCTTACCATAGTTATGCAAGCTGGAAGTCTCGATATAAAAGCCGAACCAACAGTGGCAGGTGAAGGACCAAGTTGGATTTTAATGGACGGAAATAAGTCAACGGGACATTATACCCTCACTCTGGGAATAAAAAAGGCAATTAAGAAAGCTAAAGAAACAGGTGTATGTATTCTTATAGGCAGAAATCACTTTGATGCCGGTTGTTTTTCAACCTATACACAAATGGCTTTGGAACATGACATGGTTGCTATGGCTACCAACAACAGTGTTGCTCTTATGACTCCAATCGGCGGAATGGAAAATGTCATGAGCTGCCCACCCCTATCGGTATCTTGCCCTGCCGG
>DAOWMA010000318.1 GCA_030643345.1 Spirochaetaceae bacterium | reverse complement strand
GTATTGCATATTCCGGTGAAAAAGGACACCCATTCCGGAAATAAAAGGACAGTAAAATAGGTAAAAAAAATCCTCAAAATCATAATGCCTAAGTGTCCGTAATAAGTCAATCTATTCCATACATTTTCCTCCTTACAGATTCTCCCTGAAGCTCAATTCTGTGAGAATTATAGACAATTCTGTCCATAATGGCGTCAGCTATTGTGGGTTCGCCAATAATATCGTGCCAGAGAGAAACAGGTATTTGGGCTACAATAATCACAGATTTTCTTCTATGAAATTCTTCGATAATTTCAAGAAGACCCATTCTACTGATATCGCTAAGTTTCTCGAGTCCAAAATCATCCAGAATTAAAACACTGTGCTTCCTGATTTTGGCCATAAGTTTTAAGTAAGTTCCATCTGATTTACTCATCTCTAATTCAGCAAATAATCTGCTGCTGGAATAGTAACCAACTGAATAACCATGATTGCAAGCCTGGAATCCGAGGGCTGTTCCAATGTAGCTTTTACCAACTCCAGTAGGACCTGTTATAAGAATATCCTCCCCTTTGGTAATCCAGGAGCAATCGGATAGACGCAGGATTTTATTCTTATCAAGATTGCGATCAAGACTATAATCCAGATCTTCCAGAGATGCCTGATAACGAAATCTTGCAGATTTTACTAATCGTTCCAAACGACGATTATGCTTGTAATCCCATTCAGAATCGATGAGATGGGAAATTACTTCATCAATAGTTAGCTTCATATTTTTTCCTGTTTCCTGTAAGTTCCTGAATGCCTCGGCCATACCGTGAAGTCTCATTTTCTGCATTTTATCTATTGTTGCCTGATTATTATTCATATCTGTCTCCTATTGATAATTAACTGTATTTCTTAAATTGCTATGCCGTTCAAACATAAAAATCTGCTTCTCATCAAGGTTAAGCTTCTTTAGTCTGATAATATCTTCAAGGTATGCTTTAACCTCCCGGTAGGAAATACGATTGAAATTCCATGCTTTGCGGCAGGCCATATTCAGGTCGTGGTCTTCACATTTTGAAGCCAGACTTAAGATGCCTACACAAGACTTAAAAGCCTGTTCAGGGTGGTGTCTTGATTCAAGAAGATGCCTGATCACCTTAAGAGTTTCCTCTCCGATAGATGCAGCCCAGTTTTCAAATTTTTCAACTGACCAAGAGGCATAGAACTTATGATGAGCAGGCATATGTTCTGTAATTGTTGTATATCCACTCCTTTTTTTGTCTCTTAAATGCTGCACAACCCGCACATTATCGTGATAGATTGCTACAATCCTTTCATCATAGATTATCCGTATCTGCTTTCCTTTTAGCTGCCAGGGAACGCTGTAGTAGTGTTTATCAGCACTTAGAAGCACATGATAGTCTGGAGCAACTTTATGATTCTCAAAAAATTTCATTGGATAAGGAGATGAAGGAAGAGTTTTTAATTCTGATTTCTCTATTTCATTAAAGAGTTCGCGCCGGGAAACCTGCAGTACCTGTAGTTTTTTATTATTGTGCTCTTCAACCTTCGCAAGGATAGACTCATTCAGCTCATCAAGAGAGTAAAAAACCTGATTACGCAAGGGAGCAAATACTCTCTGATACATAAGCCTGACTGCATTCTCCGCCAGGGCTTTGTCTTTGGGTCGATACGCCCGAGCCGGGATAATTGTTGTCCGATAGTAATCAGCAAAATCATCAAACATGGGGTTTATCTCCGGTTCATATTTACTGGCCTTTATTACAGCTGATTTTAAATTATCAGGTACAACAGCTTTTGTAACACCTCCAAAGTATTGAAACGAATGCTCAACTGATCTTATGAAATTCTCTTTCTTTTGACTTACTGATGCTTCAGCATAGGTCAATCCACTGGAACCAAGAATGGCTACAAAAACTTCCGCTCTTTTTGGTTCTTTGTCTTTACCATCGAAGTATGGAAATGTATCTCCTGTATAGTCGACGAACATTTTATCTCCAGGGGTATGGTGCTGTTTCATGCTCACACTCTGAAAATCCTGCCAGCTTTGGAGATGATAACAGAACTGGGAATAACTGAATTTATTATCATTATTTTTAGAATATTCTTCCCATAATAATTGCCGGGTAACACCGGTACGCTTCAATTCTTTTACATAATAGGGCATCTTTGGAAGCATCTCCTGGTAGCGGATATTATTCTCTTCTTTTTTGCCCTTAAATAATTCGATAAGTTCTGTATCACTCATTTCGGTTGTCTTTTTGTAGTCCACTCCAACTCTTCGAAAAATAGAAAGGTAGTCACTGACTACTGATTTTGAAACTCCGCAGATTTTTGCTATCTGCCTGATACTAAGATTTTCTTCATAACTGTGTTTTAGTATTTCTCTAATCTTTTTCACTTGAATCCTCTTTCGTGCCATACAATCTCCTGATTAATTTAGATTTCAGGAGTATAAGTTTTTTTGAGGATTTTATTTCTTATATTTATTCCGGGGCACCTGCTAAAAGTGTCCTTTTATTCCCGGAACAGGTGTCCTTTTTCAACCAGAATAACTGTCCTTTTATTCCCGGAATAGGTGTCCGGAATGAACCGGTGTATGCAGTATCATTGTTCCCAGCCTGTTAATAAGCCGGTCGTGATTTACCCGATCGAAAAACTTAGATAAATCAATATCCACCACATGTTCTTTTCCACGGTTTATTATTTCTTTTGCTGCTTCTACTGCCTGTTTCTGGCTGCGTCCAGGTCTAAACCCGTAGCTGCTATCAGAAAACTTTTCATCTATTATTGGTTCTATCAGCAGTTTTATTGTTGCCTGTACTACTCTGTCTTTTATGCAGGGTACTCCTAATAACCTGACTCCTTTTCCTCCCGGTTTCGGTATTTCTACTCTTCTAACCGGTTCCGGTTTATAGTTCCAGCTTTCAAGTTCCTTCTTTAGCTGTACCAGCTCTTCCTCAAGACGTTCTTCGTACTCCTCTATAGTCACACCATCTATTCCCGGTGAACCTCGATTTGCCTTTACCGCCTTGAAACCCTGTTCTAAGGTCTTCACCATACAGAGTCTTTCAAAGAGTCTTTGTTCCTCGTTGATCAGTTCCAGTTGTTTCATTTTCCCTTCTTTTGCACTGCCTTTTCTTTAATCCCGTACCTCATCCCATTTAATAAGTTCTACGTTCTTATCATGGTTCAGGCTCCATTTTTGGCTGATTTCAAAGGCTGTGAGTACTAATGTTCTCTGTAACTCAATGTCATGTTCCGTCCTTTACCTCCAACATCCTTGTCTCTTTCTGCAAGTTTTACCCTCAAATATGTCACCATATATTCATAGGCTTACAGTTTTACGATTACTACGACTTCGTCTGCAGACTCCTGATACATATTCCTCTGTCCCCAGAGTTCTTAGGTAATCTCATGTCGCAATTAC
>DAOWMA010000048.1 GCA_030643345.1 Spirochaetaceae bacterium | reverse complement strand
GATACTGCTTCATGGACCAATATGAAACAGATTTATGAGACCCTTATTACCTACAAAGGAACTTCAACTGATGAGTACGTACCTGTGCTGGCAGAGGAAATTCCTACTGTAGCCAACGGCGGAATCCTTGACGATGGTAAGGTGTTCCGTTTTAAAATAAAGAAGGGAATCAAATTTCATAACGGTGATGTTATGACCCCTGAAGATGTTGAATACTCTTTCGAGAGAAGTATGGTACTCGATCCTGATAACGGTCCTAACTGGATCTGGCTCTACCTTTTCCTTGGAGAGTGGGGTACCAGAGATGGTGATGGAAATGTTGTTATAGATTTTGCGGATATCGACAAGGCTGTCGAGGTTGACGGTGACTATGTGGTCTTTACCCTGAAAGTGCCGGCTCCTTACTTTTTAGGCGCAGTTGCCAATACCTGGGGCTCTGTTATTAACAAGAGCTTTGTAATTGAGAACGGCGGCTGGGACGGAACAGGAGCAACAATGAAGGATGTCAACAATCCGGCTAAAGACGACGAAACCCTCTGGGACATTGCGTGCGGTACCGGCCCCTACCAGCTTGAGAGATGGGAAAAGGGTGTTGAGCTGAGTGTTGTTCGATTTGATGATTACTGGGGACCTAAACCTGCAATCAGAAAGGGTATCTATAAGATCGTAGATGAGTGGTCTACCCGTAAGCTGATGCTTCTGCAGGGTGATGCTGATATTGCATATGTTCCATCCATGTATTATGACGAAATGAACAAGGAAGATGGTCTTACGGTGTATAAAAACCTTCCAGGTCTCTCTGTTGGTGGTATAGGGTTTAATCAGAAAATCAGTGCAACCGACAATCCTGCTATTTATTCCGGGAAACTGGATGGAAAGGGTATTCCTTTTGACTTTTTTACTGACATAAACGTACGTAGAGGATTTCTCTCATCCTGGGACTCAGAGACTTACATTAAAGATGCAATGGGCGGTTACGCAATTGACCCTGTTACGCCTATTGTAACCGGTCTCCCCTTTAAAGATGCATCTGTTGAACGTGCCCCTTTCGACAAAGAGGCTGCAGCAGAATATTTTAAGAAAGCCTATGGAGGTAAACTCTGGGAGAAAGGATTCAAGTTTGACTTTCTTTACAATACGGGCAATGTCGGACGGGAAATGGGTTGTAAAATACTCGCAGAGAACATTATGTCCCTCAATCCAAAGTTTGAGATCAATGTCCGTGGCGTTGAGTGGGCTGCCTATATCAGTAACCTGCGTGCTAAAACAATGCCTGCTTTCTTTATCGGATGGGCTCCTGATTATCCCGATCCTGACAACTATGTAGTGCCATACATGCATTCAAGTGGTACTTATTCCAGCCGATGTTCATACGGAACTCCTGAGATTGATGCACTGGTTGAAGCAGCGGCAGTTTCTTTGGATCCAAAAGAGAGAGAAAGAATGTACTTCAAACTTCAGCAGCTCTGGGTAGATGAGGCTTTTGGTATCATGACTCACCAGGCTATTGGTAATAGATATATGAAAGACTGGGTTAAGGGATATTACTTTAATCCAATGGAAAGCTCTTCATATGATCTGCTTCAGTACCTTACAAAAGAGTAGATTAAGTTTGTATAAAGTAAAGTAATTTATCATTCGGATTCCGGTTAATTGCCGGAATCCGTTTTTAATGGAGAATTAATAGTGAATCTTTTAAATTATATAATCCGCAGGTTGATGTTGATGATACTCGTTTTGGTTGGTGTTTCCCTTATTGTTTTTGCAATAATGATGCTTATTCCTGAAGGACAGCGGGTTGCTATTTACGTGACAGGTGAGAAAATTCGTAATGAACAGATAGATTCTCTTATTGTGAAATATGGACTCAGAGACCCTGCTCCTGTTCAATATTTCCGTTGGATAAAAAACATCTTTAAAGGTGATTTTGGCCATTCGATAACAGCTTCAGCTCCTGTAATCGAGGGCTTTAAGATGTATTTTCCGGTTACTCTGGAACTGGTTCTCTATTCGACCCCTTTGATAATACTTGTGGGGATATGGCTTGGAACCATAGGGGCTGTCCATAAGGACAAACCTATTGACCATTTTACACGGATCTTTGCAATTGTAGGTTATTCTCTCCCTACATTCTGGCTTGGTTTAATGCTTATGATGTTTTTTTACGGCCTTTTGGGGATCTTTCCTCCAGGTACTATTTCAATTGTCGGGAAAGATATTCTTTACAATCCGGAATATCATCAGTATACAAGAATTCTTACAATTGATGCTATTCTGAACGGGAATTGGCGTATGTTCTGGGACGCAATTTATCATCTTACTCTTCCTACCATTAATCTTGTACTTCTAAGCAGCGCTCTTATTATGAGGCTGATGAGATCCAGTATGATCGATGCTTTAGGTCAGGATTATATCCGGACTGCCATGGCCAAGGGTGCGGATAAAAAAACTATCTATAATACCCATGCCCGCAGGAATGCTCTAATTCCTGTTATTACAATTTCCGGACTGATGTTTGCCGGATTGATGGGTGGTATGGTTATAACTGAAACAATTTTTGCCAGAAAAGGAATTGGCCTTTGGATGGCCAGAGCTGCCACCCAGCTGGATGTGGCTGCAATTATGTTTAATGTACTATTTCTTGGAGTTGTTTTTGTTGTTATTAATCTTATTGTAGATTTAATTTATGCCTGGGTAGACCCCCGAATCAGACTTACGTAAAAAAGACAGTTAATTATTGGAGAATATAATGAATAGTGTTAATAATGAAAACAGCACATCTGCTATAAATGTGGATTATGAGCAGCCTGTTTCTCAGCATCCGGCATTAACTGAAGCCATTTTTACAGTAAAAAGATTTATAAAAAACCCCTTATCAATAATTGGTCTTACAATAATACTGGTATTTACTCTTATTGCGATTTTTGCTCCGTTCCTTGCACCCCCTGAGAATGAACGCGATCCCTATAGAATACCTCATGATGGATGGACCATCTCACCATCTCCCCCCAGCGCGGATCATCCTTTTGGGACTATGGAACAGCAGTATGATATATTTTATGGAATTATTTGGGGAACAAGGAGTGCTTTTAAGATTGGATTCAGTGTTGTTCTTATAAATTTGATTATTGGTGTAATTCTTGGATCAATAGCAGGTTATTACGGCGGTTTGTTTGATGAAATTATCATGCGGATAACGGATATGTTTTATGCATTACCGTTTCTTGTTGTTGCCATGGCTCTTGTTGTGGCTTTAGGGAGGGGTCTGCAATCAATAATAATTGTAATGATAATTCTGGGCTGGCCCACTTATACAAGGATGATAAGGGGTGATATCCTTACAATCAGAGAGAAGGATTATATCCTTGCTGCCAGAGCTTCCGGTACTTCGGATCTAAAGATAATAATAAGACATATTCTTCCCAATTCGGTTTATTCAGTTCTTATAGTAGCTTCCATGAATATCGGTGCTACTGTTCTTACTGCAGCGGCCCTTTCCTTCCTGGGGCTTGGGGCAGAAACCGGGTATGCGGATTGGGGTCAGATGGTATCCATGTGCAGGAATTGGATTGTAGGACCTCCTGATGCCAGGCTGGCATACTGGTATGTTGTTTTTATTCCCGGTTTTGTTATAGCCCTCTTTGTATTGGGCTGGAACCTTCTTGGGGATGCTGCCCGGGATGTCTTTGATCCCAAAATGAGGAGGAAATAGTGGAAAAACTGGTAGAAGCCGAAGAATTAAGAACTAATTTCTACACCTTCGAAGGGGTTGTAAAAGCCTTAAACGGGGTTAGTCTGGTAGTCAATAATGGAGAAACCTATGGTCTTGTAGGGGAATCAGGTTGTGGGAAGAGTGTATCTGTCCGGTCGATGATGAGAATAGTCCAGGCTCCCGGAAAAATCGAAGAAGGTAAAGTTGTCCTGTTTTTTAATGAAAAGGACAGGAATAAGGGAATTGATATTCTTAAACGGAGCGAAGCATATATGCAGTCGATCCGGGGCAATGATATCTCTATGATCTTCCAGGAAGCAGGGACTGCCCTGAACCCTGTGTTGTCTATTGGATTTCAGGTTGGGGAGAGCTTTTTACTCCATAGACGCGGGGAGATGATAAAGCTTGCAGTCAAAACACTTGATAAAAAAATAGATGAAAATTCGAACTCTCTCTTTCGAATGTGGAGGAAGTTTCATAAAAGACTTCTTCAAAATGAAACTGACGATCTTGAAAGATATAAAACCGAAATAGTAAAAATAGACAGTGATCTATACAGGACCGAGGGGAAAACAGACAGTAAATCTTTGGAAAAGCATAAAAGGCTGCTGGTTAATCGGGAGAGATTGAATAAGCAGGGACTCAAAGTGCGTCTGCAGCTTAAAACTCCAATCATCAGGAGATATGTAAGGAGGATTAACGCTGCTGTAAGAGAAAAGGTCATAGAGCTCTTAACTGATCTTGGAGTTCCGAACCCCGGGAATATTGTAGACAGGTATCCCCATGAATTATCCGGGGGAATGCAGCAGCGAATCGTAATCAGTATTGCTCTTGCGTGTAATCCAACCTTACTTATAGCGGATGAGCCCACATCGAATCTGGATGTTACTATTCAGGCTCAGATTCTGGACCTGATAAGGCAGCTGAAAAAAACACAGATATCTTCTGTACTATTTATAACTCATGATTTGGGTGTGGTTGCGGAGATTTGTGATCGTGTAACAGTAATGTATGCCGGCGACACTTGTGAGACAGCATCAGTGAAGGACCTTTTTAAAGAACCCATGCATCCTTATACTAAAGGGCTTTTGAAATCTGTACCAAAAGGTGAAATTGGTGAGAAATTACAGACAATTCCAGGTACTGTTCCAAACCTTATAACACCGCCATCAGGATGTAGATTTCATCCAAGATGTCCTGATGTAATGGAAATCTGTAAAAGTCAAAAACCGGAAATGCTGATGATGAAGGATGGTCACTCTGTAGCATGCCATCTATATAGGAAGAAATAATGAACAATGAAATACTAGTTGATATCCGCGGACTGAGAAAATATTATCCTGTTAAAGGTGGAGTATTCAAAAAACACATTGCAGATGTTAAGGCTGTGGACAGTGTTGATTTGCAGATTAAAAAAGGTGAATGTATCGGGCTGGTAGGAGAATCCGGGTGTGGTAAAACAACTCTTGGAAAAACTCTGCTGCGACTTCACGATGCATCAGAAGGTCGGATTTACTTTAATCAGCCTGAAGAAAAGATCAATGAGCTGGAAAATCTTCTGAGTAATGGGAATGCATCTGATCATGGTGAGATTAGGAAGTTGAGGAATGAGTTGGATTTGACCAAATTTTCCGGAAAGAAACTACTGGATCTTAGAAAGAAGCTCCAAATTGTATTTCAGGACCCATCAAATTCTCTGAACCCCCGATTACTTGTTAAGCATATTGTCGGTGAACCTATTGTTGCCCATAAACTGATGAAAGGTGTGGCTCTTGAAGCACGTGTTCTGGAGTTGCTTGAAACTGTCGGGCTTGGGAAGACGCATATGATGCGATATCCCCATGAGTTTTCCGGTGGTCAGAGACAGAGAATCGCCATTGCCAGGGCATTGGCCACTAATCCTGAATTTATTCTAATGGATGAGCCCACTTCTGCTTTAGATGTTTCAGTTCAGGCGCAGATACTTAACCTGTTAAAGGACCTTCAGAATAATTTGGATTTAACTTATCTTTTTGTTACTCATCATTTACTTGTTGTTAAATATATTACAAACCGTATTGCTGTTATGTATCTTGGTAAAATGATGGAAATAAGTCCGACAGCTGAATTATTCAAAGCACCTCTGCATCCCTACACTAAGGCATTACTTTCAGCTATACCTGTACCGGATCCGGAATCACAGGTTGAGAAGATAATTCTTACTGGAGATGTTCCCAACCCTATCGATCCTCCTTCGGGTTGTAGATTTCATCCAAGATGTAAATATGCTACTAATATTTGTAAAAAACAGGAACCGGAACTTGAGGATGTAGGTTCTGGTCGTAAAGTTGCATGCCATAGATGGAAAGAGATTCAGTAAACAGGAAACAGTTATCAGTGAGCAGTTATTAAAGTACTGTTTACTGATAACTATCAAATGGCAGTAAGCAGTAATTGTGTACCCTTTTTTATTCAGAATTACTTCCCTCTCCGATGATGATAGTAATAAAAAGACTAATTAATGCCTGATTTCCAGAAAACAAACAGTTTTTGAAAAATAATGGAAAAAGAATTTGTTTTATATAGTAAAACAGTGTATCATATAATAAAACACTTATTAAACAAGGAGAAACCTTATGCGGGGAAAACCTATCATAGATACAGCTAAATGTAAGGGCTGTGAGCTTTGTAATGATGTGTGCCCGGTTAATATTATGGCCATGTCAGATACCTTTAATAAGCAGGGTGTGCAGTATGCAGTCTGTATTGATGAGGAAAAATGTACTACATGCGGGGCGTGTGC
Organism: Spirochaetaceae bacterium; assembly: GCA_030643345.1. Taxonomy (GTDB): domain Bacteria; phylum Spirochaetota; class Spirochaetia; order B11-G9; family B11-G9; genus JAJRQE01. The sequence goes on along the minus strand of DAOWMA010000048.1, from coordinate 3,014 downwards.
AATAATCTGCCCTGATATGGTAATCAAAGTTATTAAGTACGAACAAGGATAAAGAGATGAATGAAAAAATTCTTATGAAGGGAAATGAAGCCCTTGGAGAAGCTGCAATCATTGCGGGCTGCAGGTTCTATTTCGGCTATCCCATTACACCTCAGAATGAGGTCCCGGCTTACATGTCAAGACGGCTTCCCCAGGAGGGAGGAACATTTCTTCAGGCTGAAAGTGAGCTGGCAGCAATTAATATGGTTTATGGTGCATCTGCAGCCGGGGCAAGGGTAATGACATCCAGCAGTTCGCCTGGAATCAGCTTGAAACAGGAAGGACTTTCCTATATAGCCGGTGCAGAGCTCCCGTGTGTTGTTGTTAACATTATGAGAGGCGGTCCCGGTCTAGGGAATATTGCCGGTTCGCAAGGTGATTACTTTCAGTCTACAAGGGGTGGTGGAAATGGTGATTACAGACAACTGGTCCTTACCCCGGCTACAGTGCAGGAGATGGCAGATCTTACTGTATTGGCTTTTGATCTTGCAGATGAATACAGAATAGCAGTTTTAATTCTTGGAGATGGCTATTTAGGTCAAATATCTGAAGCACTGGTTCTGCCGAAACCAACTGGTAAAGTCTTTGAGAAACCCTGGGCTTTAACAGGAGCAAAGGGGCGCAAACCAAATAAAGTTGCATCTTTAAGGTTAGTACCGGAAACTTCTTTGGAGGAGTTAAATCTTGTTCTGGATGAAAAGTATAAAAAGATAAGTGCCAAAGAATGCCGGTCCGAGTCTTATTTAACAGAAGATGCAGACTATCTGCTGGTAGCTTATGGGACCAGTTCCAGAATATGTCGTGAAGCTGTAAATGAATTGAGGGAAGAGGGTATTAAAGCAGGTCTATTCAGACTTATTACAGCCTGGCCTTTCCCTGCAGAAGCTTTGCGGATTGCATCCGCTAAAGCGAAGAAGATATTAACAGTAGAAATGAGTCTTGGTCAAATGATTGAGGATGTAAAGTTATCTGTTAAAGATCCGGAAAGGGTTGATTTTTACGGCAGGTCCGGCGGAATGCTTCCTGAAACCGATGAGATTAAGAGGAGGATCAAAGCTTATGGAAACTAAAACCAAAGATTTTAAATATGTTTATGACAAACCGGAAGCTCTGGTGGATAAAGTTACACATTACTGTCCCGGATGTGGTCATGGTATAGTTCACAAGCTTCTTGCAGAGGTTATTGATGAGCTTGGTGTCAGAGAAAAGGCAATTATTGTTGCACCGGTTGGATGTTCTGTTTTAATTTATGACTATATGAATTTTGACGGGTGTGAAGCATCTCATGGCAGAGCTCCTGCTGTGGCAACCGGTCTTAAGCGAGTTAATCCGGATAGTATTGTAGTTGCCTATCAGGGTGATGGAGACCTTCTGGCTATTGGTACAGGTGAAGCAATTCATGCTGCCAACAGGGGAGAAAACATTACAACCATATTTATTAACAATGCAATATACGGAATGACAGGTGGGCAGATGGCTCCTACAACAATGGAGAAGCAGATTACTGCTACAACTCCTTACGGCAGAGATCCTATGGATGTTGGATTTCCTATTCGTGGATGTGAACTTCTAAATACCCTTGAACGTCCTGTTTTTATTGAGCGATGTTCTATCTATGATTTTAAAAATACTCTTAAGACAAAAAAAGCAATAAAGAAGGGTATTAAAAATCAGATTGAGGGGCGTGGCTATTCATTTATTGAGGTATTGTCAACCTGCCCGACAAACTGGGGAATGAAACCTCAGGAAGCAGCTAACTGGGTTAAAGATACAATGGTCCCCTACTATCCATTAGGTAATTTTAGGGACAATTGAGGTTGAATTATAATATTAACAGGAGATATATCGTATGCATGAAGAAATAATTGTTGCAGGATTCGGCGGGCAGGGAGTAATAATGGCAGGTAAACTGCTTTGTGTTGCCGCCATGAATGAAAATAAGTATGTGTCCCATATTCCAAGTTATGGAGCAGAGATGAGGGGAGGTACAGCAAACTGCTCTGTTGTAATATCTGACAAAGAGATCAGCAGTCCTACGGTCCCAAAACCCAGTATTGCTATAGTTATGAATGCACCTTCATTGGCAAAATTTGAACCAAGGGTAAAACCCGGAGGACTCTTAATTTATAACAGTTCACTAATAGATCAAAAACCAAAGCGAACAGATATTACTACTGTTGGAATTAAGGCTAATGATATCTCAGAAGCTGAGGGCAGTCTTCGGGCTGCAAATATGGCTGCTATTGGGAAACTTCAGGCTCTAAAGCCGGAAATAGCAAGTCTTGATTCTGTAATAAAGGCACTTGATGTTGTAATTTCTGCAAGAAACAGAAAGCACAATGATACAAATATCAAGGTTTTGAAGAAAGCAAATTCGTAGAATTATGATGATTAACATTAGTAGAGATACCCAATTGGGGTGTCTCTACAATTAGTCAGGTAAATTTCTTCCACAAATCCACAATTTTCGGAGCAAATCTGTCTTTAGCCCTTTTCTCTGCCCAGGCAAGAATTTCTGGGTTCTTTGCTTCTTCTGTACAAAGTTTATCAGGATCAGCTTTAATGTCTACCCTGTAAAGATCGAGCCGGTCAGAATCCCAGCATGTTCTTACGGTAATGTCACCTTTTGTTTCCCCTTCTGTATGATGTGAACAGGCATAGTAGAGCAAATCAAATTTATAATCACTAAGAGTAAGAAGATTACCCTTTAAGGTATAAGCGAAGTCTGCACCTTTTTTGCCGTGCCCATTATCTCTGCTTTCATTTTGACGCCTGCAGTCATGAAAAACAGCAAATAGTGCGACAATTTCAGGATCTGCCCCATTTTGTTCAGCAATGCGAAAACCATTTTCTATTACCCGTGCCCAGTGTGTTATCCCATGAATACCATCCCATGGAAGTTTATAACCGGATAAAATTGTTTTTATAAGTTTATTTGAAATATAGGTGTTCTGCATTGTCTAATAATAGCAGAT
>DAOWMA010000156.1 GCA_030643345.1 Spirochaetaceae bacterium | reverse complement strand
GTGGATATTATTATTGATGATACACCGGAAGCAGTTGTTATTTCCTCTTTTGATCCAGTGCGGAAAGAGATAGCAAAAGTTTCATTGGAACGCCTTATTCAGGATGGTAGAATCCATCCTGCAAGGATAGAAGAGGTTGTTCAGAAAGTTACAAAAGAGATTAGCCAGATAATTCTTGAAGAGGGTGAAAAAGTTGTTTTCGATCTGGGTATCCACAATATAAGCAAAGAGATAATTCGTTCTCTTGGAAGGCTTCATTTTAGAACCAGTTACGGACAGAATGTTCTGAGTCATTCAAGGGAGGTTGCTATCGTTTGTGGTATGATAGCTGCTGAAACAGGTGCAAACAGGGAGATTGCAATACGTGGTGGTCTTCTGCACGATATAGGAAAGGGTATAGAAACAGAAGGCGATAGTAATCATGCAGAACTTGGTGCGGAGTTGGCTAGAAAGTACAATGAGGACCCAAGGGTTATAAATGCAATAATTTCTCATCATAATGATGTTGAGCCAAGTTGTGTGGAATCTGTAATTACCCAGATTGCAGATGCTATTTCTGCTTCACGTCCTGGTGCCCGAAGGGAGTCAATTAATAATTATATTAAAAGACTGGAGAATTTGGAAAGGATTTCCACTGATTTTGAAGGAGTTGATAAGGCCTTTGCTATTCAGGCTGGAAGAGAGCTCCGGTTTATGGTAAATACAGATAGTGTTGATGATGTCAGGGCGAGGGAACTTGCCAGGGAAATAGCTAAAAAGATAGAACTTGAAATGAGATACCCTGGTAGAATTAAGGTAACAATAATCCGTGAGACCCGGGTTGTAGAGTATGCCCGCTGATGAGGGCGTAGTTGTGTCAGAAAAAATTAAAGCTCTGATTCTGGGTGACATTGTCGGTCAGCCGGGATGCAGAGCTGTTTTTATTGGTTTAAAATCTCTCATTAAAGAATATAAGGCTGATTTTGTTGTGATAAACGGAGAAAATGCAGCTGATGGTTTTGGTATAACCCCGGAGATTGCATCCCAGGTTTTTGCCAGTGGTGCAGATGTTATAACTTCAGGTAATCATATATGGCAAAAGCGGGAAATATATTCCCTGCTTGATTCAGATGAACCAATTTTAAGACCTGCAAACTATCCTCCTTCAGCACCTGGAAAGGGGTATGCCATAATAGAAATAAAAGGTGTTAAAATTGCAGTACTTAATTTGCAGGGGAGAAGAGATCTTGGGGATTTGGACTGCCCTTTTCAGGCAGGACTTGCATATACTAAGAAACTAAAAAGTAAGTCTGACATAATAATTGTGGATTTTCATGCAGAATCGGCCTCCGAAAAAGAAGCCCTTGCTATCTATCTTGATGGTAAAGTAAGCGCTGTTTTGGGAACTCATACCCACGTGCAGACAGCAGATGAGCGAATTTTACCTGGTGGAACTGCTTATTTGTCAGATCTTGGTATGACTGGACCAACTGATAGTGTTATAGGCAGCGATCACACTGTATCAGTAAGAAGATCTCTTACTCAGATGCCTTTAAAACATGAAGTTGCTGATAATCCTGCAGTTATTTCCGGTGTTGTTTTGGATTTGGATACTTCCACTGGGAAATGCCTTTCTATAAAACGCTTTAAGAAAGTTTCCTCTTTTTAAACTGTTTATGAAAAAAATATCATTAATAGAGATTGTTTCAAAGCGATTTCCTGAAATAAACAGGGATGTTTTGTACACAAAAATTATGTGTGGAGAAGTTTTTGTATGTGGTGAGAAAATATCTGATCCTTTAAACAAAGTTTCTATTGATTCAGAGATTGATATAGTAGAAAAAAAATTTGTTTCCCGGGGTGGATTAAAGCTGGAAACTGCTTTGGATGGTTGGAACATAGATGTTACTGGAAAAACATTACTGGATGCCGGAAGTTCAACTGGTGGTTTTACTGACTGCCTTCTGCAAAGGGGGGCCATGGGTGTGCATGCGGTTGATGTAGGATATAACCAGTTGGCATATTCACTTAGGAAAGATACGAGAGTTAATGTGTTGGAGAAAACCAATATTATGCACATAAAAGAGCTTGTACCTCCTCCTGATTCAGCTGTTGTTGATCTCTCTTTCAGATCTATAGGTGGTGCAGCCAGGCATATTATTAATTTAACAACTGAAAAATGGTTAATAGTTCTTGTAAAACCGCAATTTGAGATAAACCCGGGAAACTATCCCGATTTTTCTGGAATTATAAGGGATAAAAATATTCTTCATGATGTTCTTAAGGGTGTTCTTAAGAAGATCAACAAAGATAATCTTTTTGTCGATAAGGTACTGATTTCTCCTGTAAAAGGTAGAAAGGGCAATACGGAATTTCTTTTTCTAATTAGGGATAATCAAACCAATAATGAAAACCCTTCCTGGATGGATAAGATAGGTCAGGATTTGGATGATCTGATTGATACGATACCGTAGCCGTAGGGACAGGTCGCGACCTGTCCCTACGGCGCTGTGTGACCTGTCCCTACGGCACAGATGCCCTGGTCAGGGGTTCACCAATAAAAACACCTTCTGTGGATAGAAATTGTTTTTTTTGACCATTTATAAGAATCTGAACCTTGTCAACTGTGGAGAACTCAGTTGCAGTAAAGACAATCTGCTTTAATTCTGCTTCCAGCCCCTCTTTCCCAAAATTATTGAAACTAAGAGCCTCGTTGAAATCAATTGTAGCAGTCATATTGGACACGGTTACTCCCCGTATTTCTGTATCTGTGGGTATAAGCGACAGTAGTCCCTTATTAAGTTCACTGGATGTTAAACCAGACAGTAATGCTGTTAAAGTTTCGGTGAGAGGACTTTCATTGTAATATACTGGTCTCATTATCCCCTGTAGTGTGATTTCGCTTTCATTACCCAGATTAACGAAATAGAGAGTTGATGTTCTCATGTTTTTTTCCGCAATGGGACTGCTGTTATCAATAATATTGGTCTCAGATTCAGGTATAACGATTTTTATTTCAGGGATATTATTTTGGGAGGTTTCTGAAGTATCAGGTTTAGTTATTTTGTTAGTATTTACCTGCTGATTCTCTTGTTCTTCAACTACTCTTTCTATTTCAGGTCCTTTGTGTTCTGTATTTAAAGATATTATATCAAGAAATCCTGTTGTTTCTAAAACATTTTCTATTCTTGATCTGCTAAAAAGAAATACAACTATAATAAGAAGTATTAGTGCAATCCAGAACAGGCATCCTATAGACGATTTTTTCTTTTTCATCCTCTACAAAATATCGACAATTCCTATCTTTATCAAGAGATAGTTTTGATAGTTTAACAGCCTTCCCAATATTATTTCTATCTGAACAGTTGCAGGTTGAGTTTTATATCCTGTTTTCTATGAAAAGTAGAAGCTTTACAGTTTGACAGGGTAATTAAAAGTTCGTATATTTCAGGATATGAAGATTTTTAAAGGTATCTCTGCATCACCAGGTATAACTATTGGTAAGGTATTTCTCTATTTGGATGATAATCTAAAAGTTCCCAAATATAGTATTGGGAACTCCGAGCTTGATTCTGAACTGGAAAGGTTCCATATTGCTGCAGGAAAAGTGGCAGAAGACTTAAGGCAAATTCAGGCTGAGGCAACAAAACAAATGGTTAAGGAAGAGAGCCGGTTTTTGGATTCTCATATGCTTATGCTCACAGATCCCGAATTTATAACACAAATTGAAGAGAATTTAAATCTTTATAAGAAAAATATTGAGTGGGTACTGCTTTTTACAGTAAAAGAGTTTATACGAATTCTTAGAAAAGCGGATAGTCCCTATTTGGTAGAACGAACAGTTGATCTTTATGATGTTACTCAGAGAATTCACAGGCATCTAATGTTTCATGAAAAAATATCACTGGCTGATATTGAACATAAAGTAGTCATTGTAACTCACAATCTTATGCCTTCTGATACTGTTAATATGAACAGAGAAATGGTAAAGGCTATTGTACTTAATGCAGGAGGAAGAACTTCCCACACTGCGATCCTTGCCAGATCTTTCGAAATCCCTGCTGTTCTTGGGTTGGCAAATATTACAGGTGAGGCCCATAGTGGTGATACTATAATTGTTGATGGCAATTCAGGAACTGTTATCCTGGATCCTGATGAAAATATTCTGTCGGAATATCAGATACGCCTAAAAAAGTGGGTCCAGCATGAAAAACGGTTAAATAAACTTAATAAATTGGCTGCAGAGACAATTGATGGTAAGAGAGTGATGTTAAGTTCTAATATAGAAATGCCGGAAGAGGTGGACCTGGTCCTTTCTCATCAGGCAGATGGTATTGGACTATTCAGATCTGAATTCCTTTTTTTGAAAACCAGTGGATTATCAAGTGAAGATGATCAATATGAAGCTTATGTAAGTGTAATCAGCCGAATGAAAGGAAAGGGTGGTGTTACAATCAGGACCCTTGATGTAGGCGGGGATAAAATTATACCTGATCTTGATACTTACAAGGAGAAAAATCCACTACTGGGTTGGCGGGCAATTCGATTTTGTCTTCATCGTAAAGATATATTCAGAATTCAGATAAGGGCTCTTCTAAGGGCCTCAGTATATGGAGAGCTGCGGATAATGTTTCCAATGATCTCCGGTATTGAGGAACTGGAAGATGCTCTGGAATTTCTGGAAGAAATAAAGGTGGAATTAAGATCTGAAGGAATTCCTTTTGACGAAAATATACCTGTTGGTATAATGATCGAAGTTCCGTCAGCGGCAATTACATCGGACATTCTTTCAAAAAGGGTAGATTTTTTATCTATTGGTACTAATGACCTTATTCAATATACTGTAGCTGTTGACAGGGGGAATGAAAATATTGCATATCTTTATAAGTCTTTCCATCCCGCTGTTTTGAGATTGATTAAAATGGTTATTGATAATGCACATGATGCAGGGATATCAGTTTCAATGTGTGGTGAAATGGCAGGTGATCCTTTGGCTTCTGTTATTCTTCTGGGTATGGGACTTGATGTTTTCAGTATGAGTTCCTCTGTTCTTTCTTCTGTTAAAGAGATTATTAGATCTGTCAGGCTGGATGAGGCGCAGGAACTGGTAAAAGTAGTTATGGGAATGAGTTCTTCCCTGGAAATTGATAATTATGTAAGTGAGTGGATGAATGAGAGATTTAATGACATCTCAGAATAAAAACGGATTGCCTGTAGTTGCAGTTACAGGCAGACCTAATGTAGGTAAATCAACGCTGTTCAACAGGATGGTTGGAAGAAGAAAGGCAATCACTGATCCTACCCCGGGGGTAACCAGGGACCCTGTGGAAGCTGTTTACAGCTTTGGTAACAGAACTGTCAGATTAATAGATACTGGCGGATATAAGGTAGAACAGGAAGGGTTGGATGCGCTTGTAAGCAGCAGAAGCCTCGAGATTATGGAGAGTGCAGATCTTGTTTTATTACTAATGGATGTTATGGAAATAACTCCGGAAGATGAAAACCTTGTTAAAATACTCAGAAGGTTTTCTAAAAAGGTTCTGGTTGTTGTAAACAAAGTGGATCATCAGGGAAGAGATTCGGACGTTTGGAATTTCTATTCTTTGGGTTTTGACCATGTAATAGGAATGTCTGCAGAACATGGCATTGGTATGACTGAACTGGATGAAAAACTGGAAGAGCT
>DAOWMA010000363.1 GCA_030643345.1 Spirochaetaceae bacterium | reverse complement strand
TTAACATTGGAAAGCTGAAAATGTCACTATATCTTCCAATTGTTTATCAAACAGATCTGTTTGATCCCGACGACTGGTATCACCCGCAGGGAGATAATGAATGGTCTTTTGGATCGGACCAGGAAGGGTATGAAGATATTGCATTAGATGTTCTTTCGGACCTATTTCTGAAAATTCGATATATTGAATGGGGGAAACAGAGAGATCCTTTCTTTTTCAAAGTAGGTAATATCAATAGCGTTACCCTTGGTCATGGTATTCTAATGAAAGACTTTGCCAACGATGCCAACTTCCCTGCAATTAGAAGAGTTGGTTTAAATTTGGGAATAGAAGGTGATAAAGCAGGTTTTGAAAATGTTGTTAATGACCTTGCAAAACCGGAAATTTTTGGAGCAAGGTTTTTTATCAAACCAATTGGCAACCTTGCATTCGGCCTTTCCAGTGCGGCAGATATCAACCCGGATGACTCCGCAGACCCATTGATTCCAGTACCTTCAGACACAATGTTTTTTACCGCTGCTGCAGATTTGGATTTTCCATTAATGGAAAATGATTTACTGTCGTTCATTTTCTTTGCTGATATTGCCGGGATGGTTCCATATAGAGACAGCAAGTTTGAATCAGATATGATGTTTGATTCAGACAGTGGTGAATTCAGGAACTATGGCTGGAATGCCGGTATGTTTGGTAAAATCCTCTTCCTTGACTACAGACTTGAGTACAGATATTTTGACGGTGTTTTTAAACCATCATTTTTTAATGCTGCATATGAAAGTTTAAGAGGTACCTATATTAAAGATATTAATGATTATCTTGATGATATGGATAATCCTGAATACAATCAGACAGTTATGGGTATCTATGGAGAGGGAGGTTTTACACTTTTCGATAAGATAAACACAACTATTGGCTATATGTGGCCATGGAACCCGGATGGAAGCCCTACAGATGAAGATGAGTTCCTCTTTGAAGTAGAAGTTCTGCCTGGTACCATACCGGTTCTGAATATTTATGGTTCTATTGCCTACCACAGAACAAAGTTTATACCAACATTACTTGATAATGCTTTGGAAGATGACCTTACATTATTTGATGCAAACACAACTTTTACAGGTGAGATTGTTTATCCAATAGCACCAACCCTTGCTCTTGCTGCTGTTATATCAACAAGCGTAAGAACAGAAGATGACGGTACCATTATTTACCTTAGTAACGGTTATCCTGAAATTGTTCCTGTAATTACCATTGAAACAAGGATTGGTTTTTAGTAAGCTGATTCTATGAGTAATAAAAACACTTCCCGAAGGATTAAGGTCCTTCGGGATTCTGTTGCCCTTCGGATAGCGGCCGGTGAAGTTATTGACCGGCCGTTTTCTGTAATTAGAGAGCTACTTGATAATTCATTGGATGCAGTTGCAGATAAGATTGACATCTATGTTGAAAATGGTGGAATTGATCATATAAGGGCAATAGACAACGGCACTGGAATGGGCCGTAAAGATCTGGAAATATGTTACCTGCCTTACTCCACAAGTAAAATTGATATCCTTGAAGACCTTGATACTCTGAAAACACTCGGATTTAGAGGCGAAGCACTTTCCAGTATCGCTGCCTGCTCACGACTTGAAATAACAAGTAAAACAGAGAAAGAGGTCCCCAACAGACTTGTTGTACACAGTTCTGAACTTATCTCTATAAATGAATCAGGGGGTACGAAAGGGACTGTAATAGATGTTTCTGACCTCTTTTACTCTATACCGGCCAGGAAAAAATTCTTAAAAAGATCTTCTGCTGAATCTACTGCATGTAGAAAAACTTTCATTGAAAAAGCATTGCCCTTCCCTGAAATAGCTTTTAGATTTTATTCTGATAAAACCTTAAAAACATTTCTGCCTGTTTCATCATTAAAAGATAGAATTCTTGCTGCTTATCCGGAAGTTTTTGATAAACATCTCCTCCATGATTTTTCATCAGAACACAAAGATTTTACTATACGCATAATTGCCGGGGATCCGTCTTTACACCGAAAGGACAGACGTTACATTCAGATATTCCTTAATAACAGAAGAATATATGAGTTTTCACTTGTTCAGGCGACTGAGTATGGATTTTCGGACTTTCTCCCAGGGGGGAATTACCCGGTAGCATTTATTTTTATTACAGTTGATCCATCACTGATTGATTTTAATATTCACCCTGCAAAAAAAGAGGTACGGTTTCGTAACCTGCCGGAAATTCATAGAAGTCTGGTAGATACTATAAAGTCATTTCTATCATCCTTCGAATATAACTATGCAAAAAGCAGATCTGCAAATGAATCATCCAGAGATTTTACAGGGTTTACAGAACTGCTGAAAGAAAGAAGCAGAGAGTATCATTCTCAAAAACCAATAAATAATATATTTCCTGTAAATGAAATAAAACAATTTAACTCAGAAAACAAAACAGAACTTACTAAACAAAAAGAACATCAAATTATATATATGGGGCAATTATTCAATCTTTTTCTACTGACAGCAATTGACGATCAATTTTACTTTATTGATCAGCATGCCGCACATGAAAAAATTTTATTTAATGAGCTAAAAGAAAAAAAAGAAAAAAATCAGGACCTTTTAATTCCTTCTCTATTTGAACTTGACAAGGAAAAAGAAAGTGTTTTGACAAAAGAGCTCGAAAAATATAAACTTCTTGGATTTTCCTTCGAGAAACTGGCTGCAAATCAATGGCAGCTTACCTCAATACCGGAAATTTGCGCAGGCAAAGAAAGTGTAATTATTGATTTCGTAAAAGAACAAAAGGGTTCGCCTACAGATTTGGAAACAGAACTATACGCAGACCTTGCATGTAAGTCTGCTATTAAAGACGGAGATGTTATAGACAGCATTACAGCAATAGAACTGATCAGGAAAACTATGGAACTGAAAAATGCCAGATGCCCCCATGGAAGGCCTTTATGGTTTCAAGTCTCCCGGGAGGA
>DAOWMA010000297.1 GCA_030643345.1 Spirochaetaceae bacterium | reverse complement strand
TTGTAAACTAAGGTTAGTATTAACCCTCGTAACCTGCTTCTGCACGGGATGCAGGAGCTTCAACTTTACCGGATTTAAGATCTGCAATTGCTGCATCTACAGCATCTTTTACTGCAGAAGGAATTACATTATTCCAGTTGTGGTATGGAGAAATTCCAGTAGTATCTTCGTTAATTCCGAAAACTCTGTTGTTTCCACCAGTAAACTTACCGTCTATAACGTCTTTAGTTGTAAGATAGGTAGCCTGGGTTATACCCTTTACAGCTGAGGTCATAATTGCCTCAGGAGCAACTCCATACTGATCAACGTCTACACCAATACCCGCAACACCGGCTTCATCAGCAGCATTAAGAGCACCAATACCTGTAAGACCGGCGATCTGGAAAATAACGTCAGCACCCTGCTCTATCATGGCAAGAGCAGATTCTTTTCCCTTAGCCTGATCTACAAAAGTACCGGTTACTACGCTAAGAACCTTACAATCAGGGTTAACTGATTTTACACCTGCATAGAACCCTGCCTGATATCTTTCAACAGGTGGTATATCCATTCCAAGGACCATACCAACAACATTGTCATCATTAAGTCTGTCGGAAACAGAAGCATATTCTTTGGTCATAAGACCTGCAAGAACACCTGCAACATAACCGGATTCCTGTTCCTTGAACAAAAGACCCTGTACATTCTTGGGTGCAGTTGATGGATCAACCCAGATATCAATTCCTGCAAATGCAGTATCAGGATTGTTAGCCGCTGCTTCAAGTAATGCATCTGCCATTAGAAAACCAACTGCAAAAACAACTTTTGCTCCATCTTCTGCAAGCCCTGAAAGGTTAGGAACATAGTCAGTCTGCTGTTTTGATTCTACAACCCTTGCATCCAGATTTAAATCTACACCAGCTTCCTTAAGACCCTGATATGAACCGTCATTGAAAGATTTATCCCCCAGACCTCCAACATCGGTAGCCATTCCTACAATAGGTTTAACCACCGGAGCTGCGCTGACAGCCTCTTCCTTTTTCTTACATGAAGAAAATACTACACCAAAAACAAGTGCAATAACGATCAGTAATGTAAGAGTTTTAAAAACCTTATTCATCCTTTTCCTCCTGAAAAAATTTCCTATATATTCTAAACTCTCATACGAGAATTTTAGCCAACAAAATAAAACGCTTATCCATCTTCCCTTTCAATCATGAAATCAATACCATCAGCCTTTGGAGGTCTGGATTTCTTTACTAAACCTGCAACTGCTATAACAGTTGCAATGTAGGGAAATATAATAAATATTTCCGCCGGTATGGGCAGAACCTTGAATATCTGCATACGTATTTGAAATGCATCTGCGAAACCAAAAAACAATGCAGCAAAAAAAGATCCCAAAGCGGTCCATCCTCCTGAAATCATAGCTGCCAGGGCAATAAACCCCCGTCCGTTTGACATTCCTTCTGTAAAGGATACAGCATTCTCAATTGAAAGATAAGCTCCTGCGAGACCGGAAAATAAACCGGATATGACAACTCCCAGATATCTCATCTTATAGACCGAGACACCTATAGTCTCAAGAGCCAGGGGATGTTCACCTGCAGCTCTTAAGTGCAATCCAACTTTAGTTTTTCTGAGGAATAATAAAGCTCCTGCTATAAGAAAAAATGACATATATATTATTGGTGTCTGATTAAAAAACATAGGCCCCAGCACAGGTATCTTTGAGAGTCCGGGAATGGCAAACTGATAACTGCCAAGCCCTTCCGGAATAGGATCTGTTGTTCCGGGATGGCCAAAAAAGAGGACCATAAGGTACCTTACAATTCCAAAACTTAATATGTTTAAGACCGCTCCGGATACAACATGATCAAGATGAAAAGTTACAGTTGACACCGCATGAACAAGGGAAAAGATCCCCCCCGCTACAACGCCTGCAACAAGCCCAAACCATGGATTCCCTGTATAGTAGGCTACAATAACGGCAAAAAACGCGCCCATTATCATCATACCTTCCATGGCAATGTTAACTATACCGGATTTTTCACATATTGTCGCACCCACGGCTGCGAGAGTTATAGGTGTCGAAAGTCTTATGGTTGCAACCAGAAGGTCGGTATTGAAAATAGCAAAAAAAGCTTCCATTATTTTACACCTCCTGATTTTTCAACCTTTGCTTTAAATTTATGTTTAATTCTGTGCCCCAACCAGGAATAGATATACCTGGCAACAATAAGAAAGAGCATTATTCCTTTAATAATCTCTACAATGGAGTTGGGTATCTGAGTAGTCCTTGTCATATACTGACCACCGGCATCAAGAATACCCCAGAGAAGAGCTGTAAATATAACTCCGATAGGGTGATTTGCAGCAAGAAGGGCTACCGAAATACCATTCCATCCATAACCTGCATTCAAATTTTCATACATTTTATGATCAAGTCCCACGACCTGTGTAACACCTGCGAACCCGGCAAGGAATCCGGCAAATAAAAGTGCAATAAATATGTTTTTACCAACACTGATCCCCTGTCCTCTGGCAGCATCCTTATTTTGACCAATTGCCCTTATTTCATATCCAAAGGTAGTTTTGTAAAGAATATAGTTTACAACAAGTGCCATACCAATACCTATTAAAATACCTATGTGTACACGATAGTTTGCAGAAGGGAAAATAGATTTGAACTTCATAAGAAAGTTACTATCTAAAATAGGATCAGTAACATAGGGGTGAGGTCCGGCACTGTCACCGCCCATTCCTCTTATAAAGATAGAAGAAAGATATTTTGCCATTTGAGCAAACATCATTGTTGTAATTACTTCATGAGCACCGGTCTTTACCTTTAACAGAGCTGGTATGAAGTTATATGCAGCTGCCAACAGGCCGCCTATTATAAAAATAAGTAAAAGTGAAATCACAGGCGGCAGATTGAGGGTTATTCCGAGAAATGCAGCAACCATTGCACCAATATAATACTGACCCTCAGCACCAATATTGAAGAGCCCGGCTTTGAAAGCAAATGCAACAGAAAGTCCTGTAAATATCAGGGGAGTTGCATTAAGAATCGAAATACTCCAGTTCTTTACGAGGCCACCATAAAACATAGCCTTGTAGGCTCTGACTGGATCATAGCCGGTAAGTACCATTATGAGGGCCCCGATGATCATTGCAGTAACTATTCCTATAACGGGTATAAAGAGATTCTTCAGGATAGGGGAAATTTCTTTCTTCACTGTTTCCCAGTTTGTAGATAATCCCCGGTAGAGATAATAGATTACCGGAGCTGCAAGAATAAGAAAAATACCGGAGAAAACAGATGAAAAATACATCACTATTCCAACAATCCCCACTATTACAGCAAGAATATAAAAAACCGGTTTCAGTTTTGTTATCTGCATGATTACTCCTTCTTCCCGCCGGTCATATAAAAACCAACTTCCTTGTCTGTTGTTTTTTCAGGATCAAATACTTTTACAATTTTTCCTTCATACAAAACCAGTATTCTGTCAGAAAGAGAAAAAATCTCTTCCAGTTCCAATGAAATAAGAAGTATTCCAACATTTCTGTCACGCATATCAAGAATTTGTGAATGGATGTACTCAATTGCTCCTACATCCAA
>DAOWMA010000027.1 GCA_030643345.1 Spirochaetaceae bacterium | reverse complement strand
CAAGGACTGCAGCCATTGCTCCTGCATATACCTGGCCCTCTCCTCCCAGATTAAAAACTCCTGCCCTGAAAGCAATACTCATTCCCAGACCGGCAAGAATTAGAAGTCCTGCCTTGTCCAGCATATTGCCGAGGTTATATATGTTTCTTAAAGGTCCTGTGAAAAAGAATGATATTGACTGCAATGGGTTATCGCTTGATATAGAGAGCAAAGCTACCGTTAAAATGACAGCAGATATCAGAGCGACTGCTGTTGATTTGAATGAACTCCTGCCAGTTTTATGATTCATTTGTTCAACCCAAGCATTATCTTTCCTATGTATGCTCTGGTGATATTTTTATTCTCGATAGAAGCAGCTACTTTCCCTGTATACATTATTATAATTCTATCTGCAATCATCAGGGCTTCTTCAATATCGGAGCTTATAATAAGTATTCCTGCGCCTTTCTCTTTAAGTCTGCATATCCTTTCATAAATGGCTCCTTTCGATTTGATATCCAGACCCTTCGAAGGTTCGGCAAAGATAAAAAGATTCGGATTTGCTTCCATCTCTCTGGCGATCATTACTCTTTGAATATTCCCACCTGACAGAGTCGACATAAGTTGCCCTGGTTTTCCCATTATCCCATATTCTTTTATTAGGTCTGTACTATAATCAACAATCATTTTCGTGTTTAAAATTCCCCATTTAACAAAGGCTTTATACTTAAGCAGTATTATGTTGTCAGAAATTGAAGATTTTATACTTGTTCCGGTCTTTATTCTATCCGAAGGAATATATCCTGCTTTTATCGCTCTTAAATAATGTTTATCAGTTTTAAGAACTTGATTTTTATATAGAAGATCTCCGGATGTTGGTTTTAGATGCCCGGATAAAAGCTGTTCAAGTATTTCCAGCCCATTTTCTCTTATTCCTGTTACAACAAGGATTTCTTTTTCTCTTATTGTAAAGTCAATATTAAGGAGATTATTTCCATCTCTTTCGAATGTAAGGTCCCGGGCTTCCAGAATAGTTCTTCCATGGTGTGTCTTTTTTCTCGTAAACGGCAGGTTTCCTGCCTCTCCTAAGATAAGTGCGGATAACTGATCTGTGTTAGTCTCTGAACTATTAATATGGGATACAGTTTCGCCGGCTTTCATGATTGTAATCTTATCAGCAATTGCCACTGCCTCCTTCAGTTTGTGAGTTATAATAATAATAGATTTGCCCATACTTTTCAGCTTTCTGATAAGTTTGTGTACGGTATCTTTCTTTGTTTCGCTGAAAAATGTTGTGGGTTCATCCAGGATAAGTAATCTTATATTATGAAAAAGAATAGACAACAAAGCGGTTTTTTGTTTTTCATCTGCATTAAGAGAATTTACAGTTTTGTCAGGATCTACCTTTATATCAAAATTATTGCAAAGATCATTAACCCGTTCAAGGGCTTTATTTCGATCTATTATACCAAATTTAGAGGAAGGTTCAGATCCCAGAATAATATTTTCCAAAACGGTGAGTTCTGGAATAAGCTGAAGGTGCTGATGCAGCATACCAATCCCTGCTCTAAGTGCATCTGATGGTAGATTAAAGTAAACTTTTCTGCCTCCAAACATAATTGAACCTGTATCAGGAGGAATTTCCCCTGCGAGTATGTGCATTAGTGTTGATTTCCCTGCACCGTTTTCACCAATTATGGCATGTATTTCACTGAAACCCACTGTAAGATCTGCTGAGTTAACAGCTTTTACACTGTTTTCTTTGAAAGTTTTTGTAATTTCTCTCATACTCAGCAGAACTTCAGTCATCTATAATTATTCCTGGTTTACAGGCATTTTCAGAGTAATATCACCAGAGGCTATTTGATTAATAATAGTACTCTCTCTTTTCTGGATTTCCTGTGGAATATTCTTCAGATAGAGTGGGTGTTTGTTATCAAAGGTTACCCAACCACCTTTGACAGTGGCTATTTCGGCAGTTCCAAATTCCATTCTGTCCGTAATGGCCAGTTTGATTTTCTCGTATGCTGCACGTTCCTGTCTAATAACTGTAGATCCGATTATAACGCCTGGAGCATCATCGTAACTGCTGACATCATACATCAATACATATTTTCCCATGTTCCTGCCTGCAGTAATAACTCCCTGGTTTGCTCCTCCTGCAATGGTCAGAATAATATCGACACCGCTGTTATACATGCTTACTGCCAGGGACCTTGCTTTCTCAGCATCGTACCAGTTCCCTACTACTCTAAAATCTACAGTAATTGAACTGTTGGCATATTCCGCACCTGTTGAAAATCCTGGTAAAATTGCCTGCATCATATCCGGATATTCCTGTCCGGCAATGAGTCCAATTTTGAGGTCACTGTTTGCTCCGTCCATCTTGCTGGAAGTAACAAGTCCTGCAAAATATCCGCTTAGAAAGCCCTGTTCCATCTGATTATATCTGAATGTGTAGATACTTTTGTTTCCCTCAAGAAATCCGTCCAGTAGAAAGAACTTTTGATCCGGAAACTGTTTTGATACTTCATCACAAATGGCAGGCATCGCCGGGTTGGTTGAAACAATAAGGTCATACTCTTTGGAAGATGCAAGAACAGTTATTTTTTCAAGCCACTCTCCCTGGTTATAACCACCTTCAATAATTTTAATTGACCCATTGTCTGCTTCATCAATAGCTTTTTGCGCGCCATTAGCCATCATTTCGTATGTGGGGCTTCCGGCAATAACACCTGGAACAAAAACTGCTACTGAATATGTATCTGATACCTCTGTAGTCTTACTTTTTTCCTTTGTACACCCTGATAGAGTGAAAGCGATGAGAATGATAATTAGAATAGAATAAAAAACTGATTTGTTAGCCATTTTGGCCTCCTCCTGTATAATCAAGAGAGTACAAGCACTGGGAGAGCGTAACAAAACAGTTCCGGTACTGGAACATTTCTTCTCCCATCCAGACTTGCACTGTCGGTACCGGAATTACACCGATTCACCCTGAAGATTAATCAGGATTGCGGACTTTTACCGCCGGTCGGGACATCATGTCCCTCCCTCGAAGAAATTGTATTTAAAATATAGGAGCAAACAGGAATGATGTCAAGAGAGTTGCCAATATTGCAAAATAACTATACTTTTATATGTAATGAAAAAGCTGTTTTTATTTTTTATTGATGGAATTGGCTTATGCCAGAAAGAGAGTCCTGTCTCACATTTATTTACAAAAATTACAGGTAAGAAGCTTATAGCAGGTAATCAGCCTGATTTTTTTGATTCAGGGGTTATTTGTTCTGCAGATGCAACATTGGATGTTCCGGGTATTCCCCAGTCTGCAACAGGTCAGGCAACAATATTTACAGGTATAAATGCATCGGAATATCTTGGTTACCATCTTACAGCACTGCCTAATGAAAAACTGGTGGAGTTAATAGAGAAACAAAGTTTAATGAAAAGTTTGGCTGCCCGGGGAATCAGTGTTACATCTGCAAATATGTATTCAAATGAATTCTTCCAGAAAAGAGCTGCCAGAAGACGAAATGCCTTTCCTGTTTCTACCCTGACTATAAAAGCTTCGGGAGTACCCTTTCGCTATTTTTCTGATTATCAGCAAAATCGGGCTGTTTTTGCTGATATTACTAACAGACTTATTCGGGAAAGGGGATATGATATTGAAGAGATTTCACCTGAGGTTGCTGCAGGGAATCTTTTAAATATAATGAAGGAGACCCAGTTTGTTTTTTTTGAATATTTTATAACAGATCTTTACGGTCATAAACGTGATAAGTTGTTTATAGCTAGTTGTGTCGATATTCTTAACCGTTTTACAGAAACTATATGGGCGGGAATAGATAAGGAAGCATCTATTTTAATAATAAGTGATCATGGGAATGCAGAAGATTTATCTACAGGAGATCATACCTCTAATGATGTTCCTGCCATACTTTTAACAAAAAATAGAAAAGAATCAAGAAGTTTTGCTGATTCAATTCACAGCCTTGTAGATATTTACCCCTGGGTATTAGAGTATTTTTCCTGATCATTGGATTCTTTGCATAATGCCAAATCCGGGGAAACAATTAAAATACCTTTCTCGTACACTGTTGAATATCCTGAAAATATGCAGATAGGTGGTTTGGAATAAAGCTTAGTATTATAGTAAACTATCTTGACTTTTATGCAATCTATTATTACCGTTACAAAGAGAGGTAGTAATGGAAATTATTCAGTTGGATATAGAGGGAATGACTTGTGCCTCATGTGTGGCACATGTTGAAAAAGGTATAAAAAATGTTGGTGGTATTGATATGGCCTCAGTCAATCTTGCCACAGAAAAAGCGACTGTCAGTTATGATCCTGCAGCAGTTGATATTGAATATATACTCAGTGCAGTGTCAGATGCCGGATACAGGGCTTCTGTTTATAGTGGAGAAAATGATGAGAGCGAATTAAAGAGGGTGCAGAATGAAAAAAAGCTGAAAAATCAGCTGATTTTGTCCGCTGTTTTAAGTTTTCCATTGATAATAGCGATGTTTGCAGGGCTTTTTAATATTAAAAGCCTGATGTTTCTTCATAATCCGGTGCTTCAATTGATATTAGCTACACCTGTTCAGTTTTATATAGGCTATAGATTTTATAACTCTGCTTTTAAAACAATAAGGTCCGGCAGTCCCGGTATGGATGTGCTGGTTGCTCTTGGAACATCCGCTGCTTATTTTTTCTCTATTTTTAATGGTTTTATTGCCGAACGTGCAGGTGTTGAAAATTCAGGGCTCTATTTTGAGGCGTCTGCTGTAATTATTACCCTTGTACTACTTGGTAAATACCTGGAAATGGGGGCAAAGGGTAAGACTGCAGAGGCTATAAAAAAACTGATGGGACTGCAAACGAAGAATGCCAGTGTTGAACGGGATGGAGAAGTTGTTATTATTCCTATCAGTGATGTTCTCCCCGGAGATATCGTCCATGTAAAACCTGGAGAAAGAATTCCTGTGGATGGAAATGTTGTCAGTGGGAGTACTTCTGTTGATGAGAGTATGATAACAGGTGAAAGTATGCCTGTGGAAAAGCTGGTTGGTGATTCCCTTGTGGGTGGAACAATCAATTCCTATGGTTCTGTCTGTTATGAGGCTACTCATGTCGGGAAGGATTCTGTACTGGCCCGGATTATTTCTGTAGTGGAGGAAGCCCAGGGTTCAAAAGCACCTATTCAGAAGCTTGCCGATAAAGTAGCTGCTATTTTTGTACCTGTTGTTCTTGTAATAGCCTTTGTAACATTTCTTATATGGTGGTTGATATTGGGATCCCTTACAAGTGCAGTTGTATCGGCTGTTGCTGTACTGGTTATTGCCTGTCCATGTGCTCTGGGTCTGGCTACTCCTACTGCTATTATGGTTGGAACAGGAATCGGAGCACAGCGTGGAATACTTATTAGAAACGGGGAAGTGCTGCAGCTTGCAGGTAAACTTGATACAGTTGTTCTGGATAAGACAGGAACTGTAACAAGGGGAAAACCTGAACTACAGGAAATTATTACTCTTGCAGATTTATCGGAAGATGAACTCCTGCTAATTGCAGCTTCACTGGAAAATAATTCTGAACATCCTCTGGCGATGGCTGTTATTAATGCAGCTGAACTAAAGGGTATTTCGCTAATTGGTAATTCAAATTTCGAAGCAATTCCAGGCAAGGGTATCATTGGTGAAATATCAGGACAGATGTATCTGTTGGGTACTGAAGATTTCATGGCATCCAATGAAATAAAAATTGATAAGGTTTTGGAGAAAAAATCAGTTCTTGAATCAGAAGGGCATACAGTAATGATTCTTTCAGTGAAATCTGACAGGGATGGTAATTCACTTCCTATCGGCCTGATTTCAGTGGCAGACAGCATTAAAGATCATTCTGCAGAGGGTGTGAAATTATTGAAAGACCTTGGTTTAGATGTATTTATGATTACAGGTGATAATTATAGAACTGCTAAAGCTATTGCTCAAACTGCGGGAATAGAAAATATCCTGGCAGAAGTTTTACCGGAAGGAAAGGCTGCAGAAGTTAAAAAACTTCAGGAAGCCGGCAGGATTGTTGCTGTGGTTGGTGATGGCATTAACGATGCACCGGCACTGGCATTGGCAGATATCGGGATTGCTATGGGAGAAGGATCAGATATCGCCATGGAATCAGCTGATATAACTCTAATGAGAGGGGATTTAAGAGAAATATCAACTGCTATACTAATTTCCGGAAAGACAATGAGTAAAATACGCCAGAATCTTTTTTGGGCCTTTTTCTACAACAGTGTGGGTATCCCTTTTGCTGCCCTGGGATTTCTAAACCCCATTATAGCCGGTGCCGCAATGGCGCTCAGTTCTGTATCGGTAGTTTCGAATTCACTTAGTCTGAAAAAGTTCAAAGTTTCACGAAAACCATGATGTAAAACAAGAGCAACATATCACCCGCTATAAACTGTATTAAGATAATTTGAGGATTGTAGTTAGATTAAGGGCCAATTTTAATAATTAGTAAAATTGGCCCTTTTTTTGTACTTATTCTGATACTTTCTTTACACCAGTAGCGCAAGGGCCTTTTCTTCCCTCACCTATTTCAAATTCTACTTTATCACCTTCGTCGATAAAGCCTTCTACTTCGTTTGTATGTACAAATAAGTCATCTCCGCCTTCCTGCTGGATAAAACCATATCCTTTTGATGAATTAAACCATTTTACTGTTCCAGTTGCCATTGTAACCTCTTAAGTTCTCTTTAAAATTTTACTCATGCTATAAAAATACAGTTAATTAATCAAGACTCTTTACATATATTAACAATTTATGTTAAGTTCCAGATTCTTAAATGGTAATTTCCGGTCTATATCCATCAAAAAATAATAAAATATAGCTTTGCCTGGGACTGGAGCAAATATTTTTGCAGGCTGGTTTCAAGGGACAATATAATGATATTCGAAGAATTGGGTTTAAAACCCGAACTTCTTAGAGCTGTAGGCTCCAGAGGTTACAAAACAACTACGCCCATTCAGGCGCAGGCTATTCCTGCAATTTTAAAAGGAAAAGACGTACTTGGAGGTGCACAAACAGGTACTGGGAAAACAGCAGCCTTTGCTCTTCCAATACTGGATAAACTTAGTGAAAAAACCGGTGTAACAAAGAATCCCGGTGCATTGATACTGACACCAACAAGAGAATTGGCAGATCAGGTTGGAGAGAGTTTTATAGATTATGGAAAATTTCTTAATCTGAATATTGTAAAAATATATGGTGGAGTTAAAATAAACCCTCAGATTGAAAATCTTAGAAAAGGTACTGATGTTGTAGTAGCAACACCTGGACGTCTTCTGGATCACATTCAGCAGAAAACTATCAATCTTTCTCATATAAAAATTCTTGTTCTTGATGAGGCAGATAGAATGCTTGATATGGGTTTTATAAAGGATATAAAACGAATTATTTCATTTCTTCCGAAATATCGTCAGAATTTAATGTTTTCTGCTACCTATGGAAATGATATTAAAGCCCTTGCAAAAGGGATTCTTGTTGATCCTGTTTCTGTTGAAGTTACTAAAAGAAATGCTGCAGCCGATAAAGTGGAGCAATTAGTTCATTTTATTGATAAAAATCAGAAACGACACCTACTTGCTCATCTAATAAAGGAAGAGTCCTGGTATCGTGTTTTAATATTTGTAAAAACAAAGCATGGAGCAAATCGTCTTACTTCACAATTGAGTAAATCCGGGATTCCTTCTGCAGCCATACATGGAAATAAGAGTCAGGCCGCAAGGACCAGGGCATTGAAGAATTTTATTAAGGGTGATACTCAGGCTTTGGTTGCAACTGATGTTGCTGCAAGAGGGCTTCATCTGGAAGATTTAAGCCATGTTGTTAATTTTGATCTCCCCAATATTCCTGAAGATTATATTCATAGAATAGGAAGGACCGGCCGGGCAGGAAAATCCGGAATTGCAATTTCTCTTGTATCTCCTGATGATAAACAGCTTCTTCAGAGAATTCAGAAAATATTGAAAGAACCGGTACCTGTTGGTCAGGTTACTGGATTTAAACCTGTTTATGAGTCTGCACCACAAACGAATAACCCCGGAAAAGGTAAGTCGACAGGTAAGTCCAATAACAGAACTGTCCATAATAATAAACCTAAAAAGTTTAAAGTTAAAAATAAAGGCATGGGTACTTTTGGCCCCAAAGACAGTGAGCCACAAAGACGACGCAGACAATCTGCGTAACAACTTTTTAAAGCTTGACTTCCCTCCATATTTGAATAAGATAATATATATATCTAATTTGGAGGGAATATGATATCCTTTATTGCAAAGTTGATAGTTGCCCTTAACAGCAACTCCCGTCCCTCTGAGCTGGCATCCGGAATTGCGTTTGGTTTTCTACTGGCTCTGATACCCGGGGAAAATCTTTTATGGATTGCTATTTTTGTTATTGCATTTTTTCTTAAACATAACATTGCGGCAATGCTTCTCAGTATGGGATTATTCAGATTATTTATCTCAGTTTTTGATCCTCTGCTGGACCTGCTTGGAGGTATCATCCTTGATTCCCCCTTATTGTATGATCTCTTTACTGCTCTCTATAATATTCCTCTATTGCCCTATAGTAATTTTAATAATTCTATTGTAATGGGTGGTTTTGTTTTAGGAATCATTCTCTGGCTGCCTGTTTTCATTCTTTTTCTTTTTTTAGTAAAAATCTATAGAAAAAAACTTGCTTCCAGAATTGCAGAAAGCAAGTTTGTAAAGGCCTTAAAAAAGGTACCGATTATTTCCAAATTAACTTCATCTGCAAAGAAATTGTCGGTACTGGTACCATAGATGTTAATAAAAGAGGACAAGTACATATGAAAAAGAATAAAATTCCCGGAATATTCCGGAAAAAATATACCCCAAAGAAACTGAATAAAAAAATTATAAAAAGGATACATATTCCAAAAGACAGAGAGATGGTTAAGAAGCTGTTTAATAAGAACAGTAATGGAAAAATGGAGATAATCCGGGAAATTCCCAAAGATGTTCTCCTGCGGTTAAAACCTCTTTCAAAATCTATTAAAAAAAACAAGGGTATGGTTTCCCGGTGGAAAGGATTTCTTGTTCTTTTTATCATTGTATTAATATTGGTTTTTAACTTGTTTTTTAAAGATAAATTAGTTACTAAAGGAGTGGAAGCAGGTCTTGAATCGGTTTTTCAGGCAAAAGCGGAAGTGAAAGGACTCCATCTTTCTTTGATAAAAGGAACTTTTTCCTACCAGTCTCTGTCCATAGCTGATGCAGGAAATGCGGAACGGAATCTGCTGGAAACAGGACCTTCGGAGTTAAGAGTAAGTATTGCAGAGCTGCTCAGCAAACGTATCAGGATAGAGGAGATGTCTCTGACTGAATTCAGGTGGGATACGCAAAGAGAAGTCGATGGAGCACTACTGGGAACTTCCCTGGATGAACAGGAAAGTGACGATGGCAAAACTGGTGAGACACTGGATTTTCTGTCTGTTGGAAAGGATGATATTGATTTTAAAGCGCTTTTAGAGGAACAGAAGGATAATCTAATATCCCTGAGTTTGATCAATCAGGGGAATGAGGAAATTGATGCTGCTGCAAATAAATGGAAGGATACGTATGCTGAGAAAAATAAGGAAATTGAAATCCTTTCAGAAGACGTTGCATCTTTGAAATCAATCTCCATTAAGGATACAGGATCTATTGCAGAGGGGCAGCTGATATTGAATCAGATTACGGATTTGTATTCCAGGGTTACAGAAACCAAAGCAGAACTTGTTTCACTGCAGGATGATTTTGAGACTGACAGGAAACATCTTATAGAGATGAATAAACAGCTTGAAACTGCAGTAGATGAGGATGTGAGTCATCTTAGCAGTATGATGGATTTTTCATCCGGGGGCGGACGGTCATTGGCTTCAGCTGCGGCAGAGAAATATATACGGAACAGATGGAATGATTATTATGAGTACGCCCTTACAATTCTGAAAGTTTACGAGAGAATACAGGACAGGAAGCAAGAGGAGTCGGAAGAGAAGAAAGGTCTGCACCGGGATACAGGGCGTGTTTTCATTTTTCCAGGTTCGGATAATCCGGATTTTCTCATAGAACATATTCTTATATCCGGAGGTGATGATAACTCCGGAACTTTGTTTGCAGAAATTCAGTCTGTTTCAAGTGAACCGGATAAACTACCCGGACCTTTGCTGTTTACGGCAGACTGGAAAAGCAACTTATCCGGTATCAGTCTGAATGGTTTTGTCGATATGCGGTCAGAGGCTGAGAGTCAGTTTGAAATGGAAATTCTCTCTCCGGCAAATTTTATTTCTTTGGATGATGGGGTGCCGTCTTTGAAAATAAAAAAACTGAGTTCCATAACAGATCTAAGTGGTTTTTCTGTTCTATCCGGAGAACAGGATGGAGTTTCAACTACTCTTGCCATATCAATGAAGGATATAGAGATAGAGCAGGTTGATAAGGATGGATTTATATCGAATATTATGAGAGAAATTCTTGACGATATGGACCAGGTGGATTTTGAAGTTGAAATTCTGACCGTTAGGGAAGGAGTGGAAGATATTAAGGTTAGTTCCAATATAGATGATATCCTTGTCGGGAGGATGGGTGAATATCTTAATGAAATTGCAGATAATAAAAAAGAGGAGCTTAAAACAGAGTTGCTGAACTACATTGCTCCATCTTTGGAAGAAAATAAAGCTCTTCAGTCATCCATGGCGACACTGGGTGTGGAATCTCTGGACCAGATCAGCTCTGTAGATGGTATGCAGAATGTTCTGGATGCAAAACAGGATGAAATTCAGTCAGATATGAAATCAGGGGTCCGGGATGAGGCATCAAAATTATTGGAGCAGGCAACTGACAAAATAAAACTGCCTGGGTTTTAAGTATAGTTTTTTGCGATGTGGTCTATTTTTACGATTGCCTGGCTATTTTGCGCTAGGTAGTAGCCCTATATTAGAGAAGAGGTACTTATATAATTCAAAATGTGACACAGCGCAAAAAGCTGAAGTAGCTTGACACATGCATGCATGCATGTATATATTATAGTTATGAGAACAACCATTGAAATTTCTGATAAT
>DAOWMA010000115.1 GCA_030643345.1 Spirochaetaceae bacterium | reverse complement strand
TTATAGCAGCATATAGCTGCAGCCAGGGCATCTGCTGCATGATTAGGTTTTATTTTAACTGAAAGCCCCAGGATTAGTTTAACCATTTCCTGGACCTGCTCTTTTTCTGCCCGGCCGTTGCCTGTAAGTGCCTGTTTTATCTGGAGAGGTGAAAATACAAAGGTCTCTACTTTTTTACTTTCCATAGCCAGTAGAATAACCCCCTTTGCCTGGGCAACAGGAATTGCACTAAGCTTGTTACGTGCAAAAAATATATCCTCAACACTAGCCTTATCCGGTTTATATTCATTAATTATCTGTTTTAGGGTATTATAGATAATCATCAGTCTTTGACCAGGAGTCTGGGAGGGGACAGTTTTAATAAACCCATAATCCAGTGATTTAAACTTATTTCCTCTTGCTTCAATAACCCCCCACCCTGTAGATGCAATTCCCGGGTCAATTCCCAGAATCCTCGTCATTTAGTATTCAGCATCAGGATCAAAATCATCAGGGATTTCAAGATTTGTTGATACTGATTGAACGTCATCATAATCTTCAATCTTATCAATTAATCTTAAAGCTTTTGCAGTTTTTTCAAGGCTCAAAGTTATTGTAGACTCTGGCAGCAGGGCAAGTTCTGCAGATCTATTTTCGAAACCGGCGGCTTCCATTGCATCAAAAACTGTGTGGAAGTCGTCAGGACTTGTTAAAACTTCTACAACCTCCCCTTCTGTAGATACGTCCTCAGCACCGGCTTCCAAAGCTACTTCAAAGATCTCCTCTTCAGAATATTTTTCTGAATCAAAGGTAATTACACCCTTTCTATTGAAGCTGTAGGAAACAGATCCTGTCTCACCAAGATTACCCCCGTTCTTTGATAGAGTACTTCGAATATCCGCAGCAGTTCTGTTTTTATTATCAGTAAGTGTTTCAATTATTAACGCAACACCTCCAGGGCCGTAACCTTCATATATAAGCTCGATATAATCGACACCTTCAAGTTCACCTGTACCCTTTTTTATCGCCCTGTCCATATTATCTTTGGGCATATTTACTGATTTAGCTTTAAGAATAGCAGTTCTTAATCTTGGATTAGAATCAACATCTCCACCACCCAGACGGGCGGCAACACTTATCTCTTTAATAATTTTAGTAAAAATTTTGCCCCTTTTAGCATCGACAGCACCCTTCTTATGTTTAATAGAGGACCATTTACTATGTCCTGACATATTAACTCCTTGTTAAATAATTATATAGTCAAACTATCATAGTTAAAATTGAGCTGTCAAGATTGTGGAGTTTCAGGAGGCCAGTTAATTTTACTTCCTGTTTTATTGAATGATGATTTATCAATAAGATCAGCAATATCAACAAGAAAAGGATTTAAAAGGGAAAGACCTTTATATGTAAGTTTTATTGTTTTATCAGTAATAATCAGCTTATCCTGCCAGAGTGTTAATACTGGTTCAAGATAATCCATAATATCTATATTAAAAACACTGTTGATGTGTCTTTTATCAATCCCTTTTAAAAGCCTGAAACCCATCATGAAATGTTCAAGCAGAAATGAATCAGGCTTAAGATACTCAATATCCACCCTGTCACTGAAGGTTTGTGAATTTAAAAAACCTGTTATACTGCGTTTATATTCTATTCGTACAGGACCGTCATCTGTTAAAAGTGTTGAAGCAGCAGATGGGCCGATACCTACATAGCTTCCCATTTTCCAGTAGTTGATATTGTGCAGGGATTGCTTTCCCTCTTTGGCAAAATTTGATATTTCATACCGCTTATAACCATAAGACTCCAGCAATTCTATTGATTTACGCTGCATATCCAGATCCAGAGATTCATCCAGTGTTTTTATTTTTCCGGAATTTAACCTGGTGTATAGTTTTGTAGACGGTTCGAAGGTAAGGCTGTACATTGAAACATGATCTGGTTCAAAATTATGAATGCCGGTAATATCAGATAAAGCACTGTTAACTGTTTGTCCGGGGACAGCGTTTATAAGATCAACACTAAATGACTCGTTCCAGTATTTTTTTATAATATTCAGTGCCGTTAAAGTTGTTTTGACATCTGTATTTCTTCCCAGAGTTTTAAGTATATCATCATCAAGGCTCTGAACACCAACACTAATCCTGTTGATTCCATTATCTTTCAGAATCCCCAGAAGCTTTTCCGTTACTGTTTCAGGATTTAGTTCTATTGTTGTTTCAGTAGAATAAGTACCAATAATACTCATAAGCCTTTTGAGGAAATATGCAAGAATATCATGGGGAACTGCACTGGGTGTTCCACCACCTATAAAAAGGGTCCTGATTTCAGGAGATCCAAGTTTTGCTAACAATATTACTGTATCATCTATTATTCGATTAAGGACAAACCGAACTTCAGACTTTGTCGATATTGCTGTAGAATAGAAATCACAGTATAAGCATTTTCTGGTACAGTAAGGGATGTGAATATAGAGGGAGGTTTGTTTTAAGGGAGTGAGTTTTTCTTTAAAAAAAATAATCCGGGCCTCCTTAATACAGGGAGCTCTTTATTTAAATGAAACACCGGGCCAGTAGCTTAAAAATACCTGTCCCAGAATATTATCTCTTGAAACAGGCCCGTAAAAGCGACTGTCATAAAATACTTCACGATTATCATTTACAACATAATACTGATTATCAGATAATATTACTTCATTCATGTTACCGGAAAAAGGAATAGACGGACCAATAAAAGGTAGTTCTTCAGGAACAGACAAAGTATATTTTTTTAATATTATATTATTTTCAGGGGAAAAACCGGTTTCACCCAAAGGTTTTACAAGAAACTTAAAATCAATCATTTTAACAGTATCTCCAGGCATACCTATAATGCGTTTTACTGCTTTCTGATTGTTCCAGTTTTTATTTATACCCGGAATAATTGTTTTTTTCTGTAAAGTTATAAATCTAACCACAGGATCAGCCAAAACAATATACCATGGAAGATCCACAGCATTACCTGGTCTGACCAATACCAGGTCTCCTCTTTCAGGTTCCCTGAATCCCGGAATTCGTATGTTCAGTAATGTAAGTGATGCCCCTGTAATTATTGGAGCAGTCAGTAGCCTTTGTCCCTGTAAGATACCAGGTTCCATAGAAGAAGATCGGACCGAAAAAGAGGAAATAATAAATACTGTAAAGAACTGATAAACAAGAAAAAATAGTAATAATGCTTTTATAATTTTCCCGAGTCGTGTTTTTAACCTGCTCCTTGGTTTAAAACTACCGTAAGTTCCTAATGCTCTGGATCTTTTCGACATATTATTCGATTTTCCCAATCCTGTTCAACGGCCAGTATTTAAACATTGCTTTACCTAAAACTTTATCCATAGGGACCGGGCCAAAATACCTTCCGTCTTTTGAATTATCCCGATTATCCCCAAGAGGCATTAGCCAGCCTTCAGGAATATACCATCCGGAGTCAAATTTACGCCACAAAACACCATATCTTCTTTCCTGAGGATTAATTGAATATAGAGCTTCATTACGATATTTCATCCATGCAAACATATCAGAGTGTGAATTACCGGAAGAAGAAACCAGCTTGATAAGATTTTTATCTATCTGAATACTTGAATTTTGATAAGCATCAATATATGCAGATGTCCTTATATATTTATAATCTGAAGAATCAATAAGGCGTCTTGTTTTATTTGTAAATTCTGAGATTTCATGGAAATATGATTCATCCATCCAATTCTCAAAACCAGGAGGTTTCAGTTGAACTTCTCCTTCAACAAACCGTAGAGAATCACCTCCGACAGCAGCAGAACGCTTAATAAGAAAATGTGGTTTTGGGTTCCCGTTTTCATCCTTGTCTATATCTACCATGGATAAAGTAAGCATATATAAAATACGTTGAATAATATCAAAAGCGGGTCCCCTTGAAATATATGTCGGATTTTCAAAAATCATTACATCATTCCTCTCCGGTTTAAAAACAGAAGGAATTTTAAATTTACCAGGAATAAGTTCCGGACCAAAAATAATCTTATTTACAAATATATGGTCTTTTATAAGCAGAGTATCGATCATCGAACCGGATGGAATCTGGTAAGCCTGAAAAAGATACTGATTAATAAGAAGCACAACACATGCAGCCCACAGAAACGCTTCAATCCAATCAAGAATTGGATTTTTTGCCTGCTGCTTCTGTTTCTGTCTTAGTTTTTTACGTTTTCTTAAAGTTAGAACTTTTTCAGTTGTATATTGAACAGTTGTTAACCATTTATCCACTTGAATACCTGCCTTAGACTTTTGCGATGTACATAATGTTCATCTGTTTTAAGCTATATTGCGATCGTTGTTCATCTAAAAGATAAGTGATAATAGATCTATTAGAGGGAATCAGACAAAAAAAATATAATAATAATAAACACATCGCAAATAGCTATACCTGAGGGACTTTACCATAGAACAATAACGTTGACAAGACAAGCAAAGTTCTGGATAATCCTCGGTATTATGAGTAATAAAATAACTGATGAAGATATCGAAAAAGCAATAGTAAAACTTAAACCCGTTTTTGGAATAAAACCGGGGATCTATTTAACTGTAATATACAGCATTATAATACTTTTAGGTCTTTTTTTTATTCTTATTTACCCTGGATTAAAAAATAATGGATCATTGGTATATGTAGAAACACTTCCCGGGGATACCGCCGTATATGTGGACAATGTTTACATGGGATCAACACCTGCCAAATTTTTTGTTCAAAAAGGGGAAAGTGAAATAAAAATAGAAAAAATATATTTTAAACCGGTTATAATGAAAAAATTCATTGACGGCAGGGTTTTTGGATCTGTTTTATTTCCAAAAAAATTAAAAATAATTCACGATTTATCTTTAATTGATCCTGAAGGATTTCTAAAAGACAGATTTAAACAATTAAGTTCATTTGGTCTGATAGAAGACTACTACGAACATTATCAGATGCCCCCCCTTGTTTCGAGAACAGTAAGTGAATTTCTTTCCGGTACAAAAACTGAAAATAATAAAATACTGTATGATTTTCTTTACAGCATGAGGGTCAATCTGGGAAGTCCTGAAATGGTCCTTGATTATATGAAAGCTATTAGCCTGGCTGATAATCCCGATAGTAGTAATGAGGAAACAGATCTATCCATAATTCCTGACTACTTTCAAAAGGAAAAAAATTCAGAAGGTCTTGTCCTTGGTATTATTAAAGCATATCCGGTAAATCAGCGTAAAAATATTATTGAGAGTCTTGGTAAAATTGAAGGTGTACACACGATTCTCAATTCTTTATCCCAAAAATACAGTGATATTCAAATTTCCAAAAAACCTGTACCTGTTGGAGAAAAAATAATAATCAATGGTATGAGTAAATTTATAGGTTTTTCTTCCGGGAGTTATCTAAGTGGTCCTCCCCTGGTTGAAAGCACAGATCCACTATTGGATGATGCCATTCTTGTTTCATTTCCGCATATTGAAACTGTTTCAGATTTCTATATTCTTGAAAAAGAAGTTACCAGAAAGGATTACTTATTGTTTCTTAATGAAAATCCTGATTGGGAGTTTGAAAATATTGATAATCTAATAGAAAATCACCTTGTAACAAAAGACTATCTCAGCCTGCAGGATTTTACCGATGGAGAGAAACCTGTTTCAAACATATCATGGTTTGCTGCAAAAGCGTACTGTGAATGGCTTGAAACTAAACTACCCCCTAACTTATCAACCTATAGGATAAAACTCCCCACAGAAGCAGAATGGGAGGCTGCAGCAGGTTTTAATGCAACAGGCACATCCAATAATATTTTTCTGGAATTCGGTGTGTCAGCCGGGAAGTCTACAGATTTTACAAGAATTGGCAAAGCAGGACTCTATGATACCATGGGGAACCTTTGGGAATGGTGTGATAACTGGTATTTCCCTGCAGATAGTGTAAACGGAAGTTTTGGTCTGGCAGAAAGTATCTATGAAGGGGCGGAGAAGGCTGTTCGCGGCGGAAGCTGGGCTAATTCTGAGAAAGAAATCAAAGTCAGCACAAGAGGATCACAGAATCCTGCATGGTGTACACCTTTTCTTGGTTTCAGACCTGTGTTGGTAAGAAAATAATGGGTAAAGAAACAGGTGATATAAAAATCCTTGCTAAAAATAAAAAAGCAAGGTTTCTCTATCATGTTGAAGACAGTATTGAGTGTGGTATTGCCCTCCAGGGTACTGAAGTTAAATCTATGCGTAACGCTATGTTTTCATTTACGGATTCCTATGCAAAAATAGAAAACAATGAACTTCTTCTACTTAGTTTTCATATCTCCCCATATACTTTTGGCAATCTTTTTAATCATGATCCTGAACGTATTAGAAAACTTCTTGTACATAAATCTGAAATTAAGAAACTACGAAGAAAGGTTGATCAAAAAGGATTTACCCTTATTCCCCTAAAATTTTATTTGAAAAAGGGAATTATTAAGATGGAACTTGGGATCTGCAAAGGTAAGGATATAAGAGATAAAAGAAACACCATAAAGGACAGGGACCAAAAAAGAGATTCTGACAGAGAGATCAGGGACAGATATTGATTTTTTAAGATAGATATCTTGATTTAACAATAAAAAAGTAGTATTTTATCAGCGCAATGGGGGTGTAAGGGTTTCGACTGTTGGAACGTACGGTCCCGGGTTGCAGGCGGAGCTGCTCTAACTCCTTAAACTGGACAAAACAATTAACTGCTAACGATAATAACGTCGATTACGCATTAGCAGCGTA
>DAOWMA010000271.1 GCA_030643345.1 Spirochaetaceae bacterium | reverse complement strand
AGTACCTGATAAGTTAAGTAGTTTACTATATGAAGCATACCACCGGAAATACCAAGAGCACTTGCACTTGCCAGCCCGATAAGCATGTAACCTCCCTGACCGACACTATGCCAGGCAATAAGTTTTTTAGCATCGTGCTGATAAAGGGCCGTAAATGTAGGAATTACCATAGTAAGAGCGGCAAAAAAACCGAAGATATACCTGAAGTTTATTTTACCCAGAATAACCAGTTTATCAACGGTCTGTATTCCAAAAATACCGAAAAGAAACAGGATTATTCCGTAAATACCAATTCTCGTTGATATACCGGTAAGATACGCAGTATAGGTTGTAAAAGTATTGGAATAACCATCCGGAAGCCAGGAATGCATAGGGAAAACAGCAGATTCAATAGAGAATGATACAATAAAAATTGATAACAGAAATCCTGTCATAGGGAGAGAAATAGTATCTATCTTACTGTGTATAACAGCAAAATCAAAAGATCCGAACAAGCTGTAACTCAACACAACTCCCACCATTAGAATCATTGAAGCACTAACAGCAAATACAAAGTATTTAAAGGCAGATTTAGGGGCTTCTTTTCCTCCGGTAGACATGAGGGCAAATGTACTCCAGCTCATAATCTCCCAGAAAACGAAGAAGGTAATAAGATCGGATGATAAAATTACCCCCAGCATTCCAAAAGTTTTCATAAAAAGAACTGTGTAATAGTGGGTATTACCTTCTTTTCCTTCCATGTATTTTAGAGAGAAGATTGACGTAAGCAATGTTATTCCTGTTATCATTATTGCAAAATAATAATTAAGCCATGTAACAGCAAATCCAATACTTTGTCCTGCTACTTGAAATGGTAAACTAAAGTTAGAACCAACCTGCTTATACATATTAAAACTAAGGTACGCCAGAACCGCAAAAAGAAGCAGACTTACATACTTCTGTACTATTTCTGATTTATAAAACAGCACATTGAGGATTACACCCGCAAGTGCAATCAATAAAAGATTCGATATTATCGACATGGTTCCTCCTCTTAAAAAACCTGTGCCATCTGGATTTTAGTGAACAATTCAGCAGCAGCACTCCCTGCGTACATATTAATTTCAGGAAGGACAAGAAATCCCAGCAATATTACCACTGCAAAAAGAGCAATAGGAAAAACCGCCGTAAAAGGAGCTTCTTTGATCCCTTCCCTGACGGGCTCCCCTATATAAAAAATCTGTAAGATTTTTAAGAAATACACGGATTCGATAACTGTACCCAGGAGGACAAGAAAAACCATGACCGTATTAAAAACATTCCCGGCAGCTAATGCAGCAATGATAATATTCAGTTTGCTGAAAAATCCCAGAAAAGGAGGTACCCCTATCAGGGAAAGTACCCCGAGAACAAATAAAAATGAACTAACAGGCATTTTTTTTGCAATTCCCTTGTAATCCTTAAACTGATATGACCCGGTCATTTTTATCATATATCCTGCAACAAGAAAAAGAATAGACTTTGAAGCAGTGTGATTAACTACCTGCATTATTCCGGCACTTAATCCTGCTTCACTGTTCAAACTCATAGCAAAAAGAATCAGACCTATCTGACCTATACTCGAGTATGCAAGAACTCTTTTTATATTCCCCTGATTAAAAGCGGCAAACTCACCAACTAAAAGTGTAATAACACCCACCAGACATAAGTAATGAAGAATTTCTGTCATAACAAAAATTGAATAAACAAATTTAATAATTACTATAAGAGCTACTTCTATAACAAATCCTGAAAGTACAGCACTAATTGAAGATGGAGCTGATGAATGCGCATCCGGCAGCCAGCTGTTTAATGGAAAAATAGCGGCTTCAACACCCATACCGGTTATAAAGAAAAGCATAATCATCATTTTTTTACCGGTCGCTACGGATGCAAACTTTCCGGCAAGATCAGCCATATTAAGTGTTCCTGTTTCCTGATAGATCAGTGCAACAGATATAAGTATAAATATAGAACCAACAGATCCAAGTATTAAATATTTTATCGCAGCTTCAAAACCGTTTCTGTCCCCGGCATACCCTACCAGGATATAGGAAGAAATGGCCAGAATCTCAAAGAAAACAAACAGATTAAAAACATCTCCCGTAAGAATCATTCCCTGAGAACCGGTAATAAGAAGTAAAAAAAGTGTATAATACTTGCTCTGCCCCTCTCCTTCAATATATTTAAATGAATAAAGAAGGACCAGAATACCGGCTACAGAAATAATTATAGAAAAAATGGTTCCCATGGGACCAACAAGAAGATTAATACCTAAAGGAGGTTTAATTCCGGAAATTATTACATTGATAGGATGCTTCATAACCTGAGGTAACAGAGATATGCTTATCCACACATTTCCAAGTAAGGCGAGGAAAGCAATATACTTCGTACTGTTTTTCAATGTACCTGCTACAGTAGAAATAAGAAATGCTGCTCCCAGCGGAATAATTATGAGCAGTATTGGATTTACCACTTAAGCCCCCTTATTTTTGAGGTATCAAGTGTTCCAGCCTTCTCAAAAAGCTTTATAATTAAAGCCAAAGCAAGTGCTGAAACACCAAAACCAATAACAATAGATGTAAGGACAAGGGCCTGAGGTACAGGATCAACCATACTCGAAACAGTTAATGCTGCATTTGAAAAAATTGGAGCTGTATTACCATCAATATATCCGGTAGAAACCAGCAATACATTTACACCAGTATCAGCCAGTCCAAGGCCTATTACTATTTTTATAAGATTTTTCTGAGTAAATATTATATACATCCCGATCAGGATAAGCCCTGAGGACGCAATATTAAGAACCAGAGAAATTGAAATTACATCAATCATTTCGACTCCTTCATTGCAAAAACAACACTGGATAATTCCGCAGCTACTTTTATACCGACAACAGCATAAATAATTGGTATAATACCGGCACTGAAAATAGTATTAAAATCACCCAAAGGTAGAAAATTCTGCAAAAAAGAATTATCAGGACCAAACAGACCAACAAGTCCAAGCCCTATAAAGGAAAGCCCTGCAAGACCTTCAAGAACAGACATTAGAGTCTTGTTGAAATTAATTGATTCGGAAGTTAAAAGAATTACAAAAAATCCGGTTGCAATAACAACCCCCCCGGGGAATCCGCCCCCCGGAGTTAAATGACCGTGCGTTATAATGTAGATTCCAAAAAGAAACATAAGGGGAAAAAGCAATCTGCTTCCCGTTTCTAAAATAAAACTCTGATCCAGGACCTTCTTTCTTACACCACCCGTACCTTTCATAAAGATTGAAATACCAAGAGCTGCCAGAAACAGCACTGTTACTTCTCCAAGAGTATCAAATCCTCTGTATAGAACAACGACTGATGTAACAGCATTTGCCGAACCTGTTTCATCAGCAGTCCTGGACAGAATATCCAACCCGACACTGCTTCTTTCACCACTGGTAGAAGGAATCATAAGACCACCTGTAAGGGTAGCAAAATAAAAAACGAACCCAGCCAGTAAAACAATACTCACAAATTTCCTCATAAGTTATTCCTTATCCTCAGTTTCTTCCATTTTTGTACGCTTTATAGCAATTACAAAAACAACCGCTGTTAATGCAGCTCCAATAGCCGCCTCAGTTATCGCAACATCGGGGGCTGCAATAAAGAGAAAAATAATTGAAACTATAAGACTCACAACAGTAGAAAGGATCACTGCACTTAAAATATCTTTTACAAATATAATTGCAATGCCGATACTAAGCATCACAAGAACCAAAAAACTTAAGAGATACAACATCGCTTAGGCCTCCTCCTCTTTAATGGCATCCTTGCAGACATCAATTACAGATTTACTGGTAAGAGGAATGCCTGATTTATGACTTGCTCTGGCAATTGTACT
>DAOWMA010000217.1 GCA_030643345.1 Spirochaetaceae bacterium | reverse complement strand
AGGTACATATTTAATAATTCTAGTTGCAGTTATTTTTCTATCAACGTTTACGGTTATTACTGCTGGTACATCTTTACGAAAATTGAATTTCATAAAAACAGGTGTATCAGTTTCCAGGGATAATATGAAACGGCTTAAAGTTGATATTATCCAAATTAATCAGTGGCTTACGGATGCTTCTGCTACTGCTTATTTGCATAGCCTTGATGTAGCGGATGAATTCTTTGTAGATGCTAATAATATACTGGATAAAGAGATAAAGCTGAAAAGAAATGCAGGGAGGGATGAACTGGCTGAACAATTATCTGCTATGAAAACACAGTTGTCTGCTTATTATGAAGTGGGCAAGACTATGGCACGTCAATATATTGACTATGGACGGGAAGCTGGGAATGTCTGGATGGACAAGTTTGATCCTGAGTCATCCAGTCTGGCTAAAATGGTTGATAAACAGCTAGAAGTTCGAAATAAGGTATTTGACGAACAATTAAATGCCCTGTCCAATGATCAGAATAATATTATAAAAATGCTTGTTGGTATTGGTATATTAATAATTGTTGTTATTGTATTAATGAGTATATTTATTTTTATTTCCTTTAAAAACGGTATAAAACTTGTTTCGGAGTATTCCGAAAAACTGTTGGACAATAATATTGCTGATTTTTCCATAAAAAAGAGAAAGGATGAGTTCGGTAATGCAGCGAATAAGTTTAAAAATAGTTTTAAGATACTTAATAGTTTAATTACAAATATAAAAACATCAACAAATACAACTGCAAAAGTCAAAGATTCTTTATCTGCATCCGCAGAAGAAACTTCTGCAACTATAGGTAATATAAAAAATAGTACTTCTTCATTACTAATTGAATCAGTAAATATGAATAAAAATGTTACAGATAATGTAACAGCTATAGAGGAGATAACTGCAAATATAAGCAATATAAATAACCAGATTACTGAGCAGGCGGCAATGGTAGAGGAATCTACAGCTTCAATAACAGAGATGATAAGTTCTCTGAATAGTATGGATAATATTACAGCTAAAAAGGGAGAATCTGTAGATAAGCTGGTAGCAGTTGCAGTAAATGGAGCCAGTACACTTTCTGAAATGACAGATGGATTCAAAACCGGGGTAGTGGAAAAAATTGAAGGAATATCAGAAATGGCAACTACCATTCAGCAGATGGCTTCCCAGACAAATTTGCTCTCTATGAATGCTGCCATTGAAGCAGCTCATGCGGGGGATGCAGGGAAAGGATTCGCAGTAGTTGCAGATGAAATTAGAAAGTTGGCAGATACATCGTCACAGAGTTCTGCAAATATTACAAGGATAATAAAAGAGATTTCAGATGGTGTTTCTGAAACAGAAATAAAAACAAAATTATCTTCTGATGCATTTGATACTATCAATGTGGAAATAAAAGAGACAAAACAGGCTTTTGATGAATTAGCTTCAAGTACCAGGGAACTATCTGCAGGTGGTAAACAGATACTGGAAGCTATGACTATTCTTCAGGATGTGACCACCAGTGTCAAAGGTGCATCAGAGGAGATGGAGATTGGTTCTAAGCAGATAGTCAGGGGACAGTTGGAATTAAAGGATATCTCCGATAAGGTAGCAAGGGGTATGCAGGAGATAAGCAGTGGTTCAGAAGAAATAGTAATTGCTTCCGATGAGATTGTCAGGTATTCCTCTGAGCTGAACAGTGTTGTGAATGATCTGAAGGAAGAAACAGATAAATTTAAAACCTGATTATAACTTTTGGAGATGGTTTAAATTTTTTTTTATTTTTTCTATTTGATTATTTCACCATCCCATAATAGATCGAGAAAATACTTCCATGGAAAAATTTCAATACCATCCAATAGTCTTGGTCTGGTTTCACGGCAAATAATAATTGATCTTTCTATAAAGCCTTCTTCCCTTAGTGCTTTTAAGCCCTTCATATGTTTCGCAGAAATAACAGTTGCAGCTTTAACTTCTATTGCAATTTTGCCATCAATAAGAAAATCAACCTCAAAACCCGATTTTGATCGCCAATAGTTTAAAAGTGTGCGAGGTTTTTGATAATCAATCCATGTTTTAAGTTCCAGAAAAATAAAATGTTCGAAGAACTCACCATAATCGGCAGATCCAGGTGTTATAATATTTAATCTGCGAAGTGATCGGACAACTCCCATATCAAAAAAATAAAATTTCGAAGTTTCTATAGCTTTTCTTTTAACAGTTGCTGTATAAGGTGTCAGCTTAAATCCTAATAATGTATCTATTATAACCTGAAACCAAAGTTTTACAGTTTGACGTGGCAGCTGTATATCATTTCCAATATTTGTGTAATTGATAAGTTGTGTATTTACACATGCAATAGTCTGAAGAAATCTGGAAAATCCCGGAAGATTTCTGGTTAACCCTTCTGCAGCTATTTCTTCTGTAAGATAAAGATTTGTATATGCATCCAGGTCCTCATCGGGATTTGCTGATAGATAGTGAGGTGGCATCATTCCTGTATACATTGCTTTTTCAAGAGAAAAGTTATGCTTTTTCAGTTCCTGATAGCAAAAAGGGTGCATAGTTCTCATTCGTCCTCTTCCTCCAAGAAGATTGGTACCGGCTCTTTTTAATTTTCTGGCACTTGAACCTGTAAGGAGGAAACGAATTTGTCTGTCTTCTATTAATAAATGGATTTCATCCAATAAGTCAGGGCATTTTTGTATCTCATCTATACAGATAACACAATTCTCTAAATTCCTTACTTCTATTTCCTGACGCAGGAGAGTAGGATCTGCCAGGAGTCGCAGGAGTAGTTTTTTGTCCAGTAAATTATAAACCAAAGAGAGAGGGGTTTGAATTTGTTCTCTTATATATGAAGACTTTCCTGTTTGCCTGGGACCAAGGAGAAATAAAGATTTTTCAGACAAAAGCTTAACCAATTCAAGATTTCTTTTTATATACATAATCTACTCCAGTGTTAACAGTTAGAAAGGATTATAGCATATATCATGCTTGTGACAACTATTATGGCGCTTGTCATGATATATGCTATAATAGTTGTCGCTTATATTCAAAATAAGATAGAATTTGGTATAGATAGTAAAGCAGAAGAGTGTAAAAATATATTTTATATTGAAAAGATAAAAGTAAATTTTGTACCTGTTTTCCGCTCAATTTTAATGTCTGCATTAAGCTGATCAGATAACAAATTAATCAGCACAAAACCAAATCCTGTAGAAGTTTTAATATTTACAGATTCAGGGATTCCTATCCCATTGTCTCCAATTAAAACAGTTACTTTATTGCTGCAGATACAATTTTACATCGCATGTCTTCCGGAAACTGCCATCCATCTGGAAGTGTTTTTGTTATATCAATAAATATATCTTCCAGTGGTCTTGTTGTTCCTTTTAATAATCTTGTTACCTTGTACATACACGAAAGTTTTTTTGACTGCTGATTCAACTGGAAAATCATTTCGTTATGTCTGGATTCATTTTTTTCTGAAGAAGCTTCCAGTTCCATTTGTTTTGTAATGTCCTGGGTCATTCCTAAAGATTTAATAATTCTTCCTGTTTGATCGGAAATATTTTTTTAATAAATAATGCTTAATCTATTTATAGATGAGTGTATAAATTGCTATAATCCAGCCTATGAAAAATAAAACAGTAAAATATAAAACCCTTCTTTTTGATCTTGACGGAACGATTTTAGACTATTCAAAATCGGAAGCTGCTGCTCTTTATGGTGCATATAGTGTTGTTTTTGGTATAGATCCTCCTGATGAACTTCTTCCTGTGTATCAAAAAATTAATTCTGCTCTGTGGAAGGAATTTGAAAAAGGGACTATTACCATTCAGCAACTAAAAATAAAAAGATTTAGTAGTTTGTTTGATAGTTTTAAACTTAATACTGATCCTGCAGCTTTTAGTGAAATTTACTTACAGGAACTTGGTAAAGGGGGATATCTGCTTCATGGGGCTTTTGATATTCTCGAATCTTGTGCCGGCAGATTTAGAATGGGAGCTATTACTAACGGAATAGGTAATGTTCAGCGATCCAGGATTAAGAAAGCAAATATTGGACAGTTTTTTGAGACTGTGGTAATTTCCAATGATGTTGGAATTGCAAAACCTGATCCGGGGATATTTGCTATTGCTTTGGAAAATATGAATTTATACAATAAAAAAGAAATTTTAATAATAGGAGACAGTTTGTCTTCGGATATTCTTGGCGGTATAAATGCAGGCATAGATACCTGCTGGATTAATCCCATGGGTAAAGAGCCGGGAGAGATTAAACCAGGTTATACAATTTCGGATATTGCCGGACTTTTGGAAATATTAAGTTAGAAGATATTGTAGAGACAAGTACTTTCAACTCCATATCTATAAGTCAGATTGACTGCGGCCTTGAGACTCCTGCCTATGAATTTAGTTTTGAAGGAGTAAAGATAACGAGAATGGTTACAGATATCTATATCTAAAAAACTCCTGATAAACCCCTGATCTGTCCCAAAGATTCACTCACTATCCCAAAGCTCATAATTATTATATTCTTTAAAAGAATAAAGTAATTCTTCCTTGT
>DAOWMA010000281.1 GCA_030643345.1 Spirochaetaceae bacterium | reverse complement strand
TGACTTGTTTTAAGTCCAAGCTTATTGAACCCTACTCTATGCTTCATTTTCTTCTTCCTCATTCATCTCAAGTTTTCTTGAAGTTTTAAGAACACTGTAATCAGTCATCCCCAAACTCAAATTCCACTCTTTAAGTTTTTCTTTTATTTCAAGTAACGATTTCTTACCAAAATTTCTGGTTTTACCAATTTCGTCCTCTGATCTTTTTGTAAGATCCCCAATTGATCTGATATTTGCATTCTTCAGACAATTACTGGATCTCACTGATAATTCCAGTTCTTCAACCGGTGTTTCAAGAATTGACCTAATCCTTTCTTCTTCTTCATCAATTTCCTCATCACCGGAAACTGCATCCTCATCAAAATTGATAAAAATAGTAAAATGATCTTTTGCTATCTTTGCAGCTTCTGCAAGTGCATCAGCAGGACCAATAGTTCCATCAGTATAGATTTCCAGATTCAGCTTATCATAATCATTACGCTGCCCAACTCTTGTATTCTCAATTGAATACTTAACACGCTTAATTGGCGAAAACACAGCATCAATTGGAATAGTACCAATTACTTCTACATACTTCTCATTTATTTCTGAAGGAACATAACCCCTGCCATTATCTACCTGAATCTCAAAATCAATCTTAGCTTTCTCCATCATGGTAAAAAGTTCAAGATCCTCATTAGTTACAATAACACCTTCTTTCTTACCAAAAGATCCCCCTGTTACAACACCAGGGCCGGAAAATTCAGCAAGTATTGTCATCTGATCAAAACCCTCAGGTAATTTAATCTGTAGTTGCTTTAATCTGTTCAAAATTTCGGGCGTATCTTCCGAAACCTCAGCAATCGGCTCATACTCACTTGAAATCATATGAGGGATTCCATCCTCATTATAGCTGGTAATTTTCACAGCTGAAATAGCATAACCCTGAATTGAAGATAATAAAATTCTTCTCAGTGTGTTGCCTATCGTAGTCCCATACCCTCTCTCGAAAGGGTACGCAATAAACTTACCATAATTGGTGTCTACTTCGCTGTGCTCAAAGGTTATCCCCTTCGGCATCTTGAATCCCTTTAAAAGGTTTTTCTGCGCCATGTAAACTCCTATCTCGAATAAAGTTCTACTATTAATTGAACATTTACATCAAGAAGATCAGTAACTTCACTTCTTTGTGGAAATGCATTAATCCTGCCTTTCATTTCATCCGGGTTTAAATCCATCCATGGATAAACACCGGATTTAGTGTACTCTTTAAGGCTTTCCTTAATAACAACCATTTTCTGACTTTTAGCCTGAACCGCTACTTCATCATTTACTTTCAAACGGTATGAACCAATTGTCACTCTCTTTCCATTAACCAGAATGTGACCATGAGAAATAAGCTGCCTTGCCTGCTTTCTGGAGGAAGCAAAACGCATTCTGTAAACTGTATTATCCAGTCTTCTTTCCAACAGTGTAATCAGGTTATCACCTGTTTTACCCATAAGTCTGTCTGCTTCCTGGAATGTAAGTTTAAACTGCTTTTCAAGCATTCCGAATATTCTTTTTAATTTTTGTTTTTCCCTCAGCTGGATTCCATAGTCAGATCTTTTTTTTGCTCTGAACCTGGGACCCTTGCCGGGAGGGCTAGCTTTTTTTGCTATTGGGCACTTGGCACTATAGCATCTCTCCCCTTTAAGGAAGAGCTTTGTATTTTCAGCCCGGCAAAGCCGGCACTGAGGGCCTACATATCTTGCCATCTTTTACCTCTTTATACTCTTCTTGTCTTTTTAGGTCTACAGCCGTTATGAGGAATCGGTGTTACATCTTTAATACTTCGAACAAGCAGTCCGAGAGTCCCAAGAGAACGTATTGCAGATTCACGACCAACGCCCGGCCCTTTGACATACACATGAACTTCTTTAAGTCCAAGATCAATTGCCTTTTTTGCTGCAGTTTCTGCAGTTACCTGAGCTGCATAGGGTGTAGATTTTTTTGCACCGCGAAAACCTAACCCCCCCGCACTTGCCCATGATACAGCATTTCCATTCAAATCAGTAACAGTAACAATTGTATTATTAAAAGTTGCCTGTACATAAACATTACCTTCATATACAGTCTTCTTCGATTTTCTCTTTGTTTTAGCCACTTATTTCCTCCAACCTATTTCTTCTTTCCGGCTACTGTCTTTTTCTTACCTTTTCTGGTTCGGGCGTTTGTTTTAGTACGCTGTCCCCTTACAGGTAAACCTCTTCTATGACGAAGGCCTCTGTAACAACCAATATCCATCAATCGCTTAATGTTCAGGGCAGTTTGTGTTCGAAGTCTTCCTTCAACAGTATATTCACTATCAATTGCTGTCCTAAGCTTATTAATGTCATCCTGGGACAAATCATTAATTCTAATATTGGTGTCAATACCAGCTTTTTTACAAATTTCAACAGCAGAAGTTCTGCCGATTCCATATATATAGGTCAGTGCAATTTTAACTGCTTTATTCGGAAGGTCTATTCCTGAAATTCTTGCCATCTATGGTCCCCCTACTTCTGCCTTTGCTTATGTTTAGGATTTTCACAAATAATTCTGACAACCCCTTTTCTTCGTATAACCTTACATTTATCACACATAGGTTTAACACTTGCTCTAACTTTCATCTTTTTATCCCCTATAAATTCCTTGATCTAATCTTGCCTTTTTTCATCAATCCATCGTGATGATGCATTCGTAAATGACCTTCGATCTGAGACATAGTATCAAGATCGACACCAACCATAATCAATAATGAAGTACCACCCATCAGCATTGCTACTTCTATTGGAAAGCTAAAAAGCTTCTGCACCATAGTCGGTATTACTGCAATAAATGCCAGAAATATCGATCCAGGCAGAACTATTCTATTTAGAATCTTAGATAGATGCTCTTCCATCTTTTC
The DNA here is from genome assembly GCA_030643345.1 of Spirochaetaceae bacterium. Taxonomy (GTDB): domain Bacteria; phylum Spirochaetota; class Spirochaetia; order B11-G9; family B11-G9; genus JAJRQE01. Next base: position 852 of record DAOWMA010000281.1, on the reverse strand, counting down.
ACTACGAATACCAGGTATTGAACCACCGTTTTCCCGTATCTGTTTCGCAATCTCTACTGGATTAAGTGTTACCTGTGTATAAAAATACGCAAAGAAAATAATCAGTAAAGTATATATTACTATATACGGAGAACCCTGAGGACGCAGCCAGTAAGAAAAACTTGCAAGCCATTTCACCTCAGGTCCAAGACTCCCTGCTATCTGAAGAGGAAAAGTCAGTACAGAAGAAGCAAAGATTACCGGTATAACCCCGGATGGATTAATTTTAAATGGGATATAAGTGCTTTGGGCACCATACATTTTCCGTCCCACAACCCGTTTAGCATAATTAACCGGAATTTTCCTCTGACCCTGTTGTTCATAAATTACCAAAGCAATCACAGCTACAAACATTCCGAGAACAATGATTACATGGACCATATTTATTTCACCTGTTTTTACCATTCTAAACAGTGTAATAAACCCACTGGGCATCCTTGCAACAATACCTGCGAAAATAATCAACGAAATACCGTTACCAACACCCCGTTGCGTAATCTGCTCACCTATCCATATTAAGAACACGGTACCTGTTGTAACAGTAAGCATCGCTATAATTGTATATTGCAGTCTGCCCATTGTAATAGCATTTGGTATTGAATTAGCATAAACGGTAACAACATACGACTGAAGAATACAAATTACAAGTGTTGCATATCTTGTTATTCTTTGAACTTTTTTACGCCCGCCTTCCTCTTCTGAGAGTTTCTTAAGAGAAGGAATAACAAGCAGAAGGAGCTGCATTATAATCTGAGCAGATATATAAGGCATTATACCAAGCATAAATATTGAAAAGTTCTTGAATGCACCACC
>DAOWMA010000361.1 GCA_030643345.1 Spirochaetaceae bacterium | reverse complement strand
GGGGACTAAATATTTGTATTATCTTCTATATACTCCTAAGTGGTTTAGTAATAACAGTATATTATTTCTGATTTGTGTTAAATATATTAAAAATAAGTTTGATTTCATGAAATTTTGATTCTTTCAGGTAGTTATCCTGTGATATCAGGTAAAATCTCCCGAAAACTCACCATCTATTATAATATCAATTTTTTCCCCATCCCATGTAACACCTGTTATATCAACATCCGGAGAACCAATCATAAAATCTGTATGCAGGTTTGAAACATTAATTCCATTTGCTTTTTTCTCTTCTCCCCCCATCTGACTTCCCCCCTCAAAACAATCCGGGTATGCACTTCCTAAAGCTATGTGACAGGAAGCATTTTCATCAAGCAGAATATTGTAGAAAGTTTTTCCGGACTTAAAGATAGGTGAATTGCTGTCTACAAGGGCAAGTTCACCAAGATAGGCTGCTGATGGATCCATTGTCAGATACTGATCCAGAACATCTTTTCCGGATTTGGCTCCATAGTCCACAATTTTTCCCTTCCTGAACTCCAGCCATCCTCCTTCTATTATTTTACCTATTGCAGAAACCAGAACAGGTCTTGTAATTCTGACTCTTCCCTCTGTTTTGTTTAAGTCAGGGGCGGTAAATACCTCTTCTGTGGGAAGATTAGGGGAGAATTCTATTCCTTTTTCTGATATGGAGGGTCCTCCCATCCATAATGCTTTTTGTTTTAATCCAATTTTTAAAGAAGTCCCGGGACCTTTAAAATAAACTTCCTTAAGCTTGAGCTTATTAAGAACAGAGGCCCTTTTTTTTAAAGTCTCTCCGCTTTTAATCCATGCGGATGACGGATCTTCTTTATCCAGAAGTAAAATAGGGATAAGTACTTCCCATAGTCTGTCAACTGCTTCTGCAGATGGTGGAATATCCAATATTTTTCCGGCAAGTATTTCTGTCGGAGCAAATGCCACAATCCACTGAATTTTGTTATTTTGTATTGCTTCCCTGAAAGGCTTTTCCGCTTCTGCAATAGCTTTACCTGCTATTGTATTACGTTTCGGATCAAGAGAAGTGAGAACATCCGGATCTTCCGTACCAACCAAAGCAATAAGGGCCCAGTTTTCTTCTACCAGTAAACGCTGTGTTTCGGTCCTGAATGCGGGTACATAATCCAGGTAATCTTCTTTTGAATTTTCTATTCGTGCCTTGTAAAGCAGCTGGTTTTGTTTTTCTTTACAATCTATCCTTACATACCTGGCATCTCTTTTATAGGCTTCTGCAGCAATAATTGATGCCAGCTTCCAGTGAACGGGTTCTGTCCGTATTAAAAGATTTTGTCCTTCCTGAAGATTTAGGCTTGTAAGGATAACGTTTGCGTATTTTTCCAAAAATGTCATTGTATACTCCCATACTTCGCTAATAGTAAAATAAATTAAATATATCAAAAAAAAGTTTAATTTCATAAAATTTTACTTCATTTATTATATTTATAATAATATAATATAATAAGTGGAGGATGCTATGAAAGCACTTGCAAAAACAAAAAAAGAGAAGGGAATCTGGATGATCGATGCACCCGGACCGGAGTATGGACCAAATGATCTGCTTATTAAAATTAAGATTACTGCTATCTGTGGTACCGATATTCATATCTATAACTGGGATACCTGGTCCCAGGCAACTATTCCTGTCCCGATGATCACAGGTCATGAGTTTGTTGGAATTGTTATTGGAATAGGTGATGAAGTAAACGGTTTTGCTTTAGGTGACAGAGTTTCCGGAGAAGGCCATCTTACATGCGGTCATTGCAGAAACTGCAGGGCCGGAAAACGGCACCTTTGTAGAAATACCAAAGGAATTGGCGTCAATGTACAGGGATGTTTTGCAGAACAGCTTGTTATTCCTGCAGGAAATGCCTTTAAGCTGGATGATTTTATCAGCGATGAAGTAGCAGCAATTTTTGATCCATTTGGTAATGCTGTTCATACAGCTCTTTCTTTTAATACTGTAGGAGAAGATGTTCTTATTACCGGTGCAGGTCCAATAGGAATAATGGCCGCTGCAGTAGCAAAGCATGCCGGCGCAAGATATGTTATTATTACAGATGTAAATGATTACCGCCTAAACCTTGCCAGACAAATGGGAGCAACCAGAGCCGTTAATATTACGAATGACAATCTGGAAGAAATAATGGGTGAACTTCATATGCTCGAAGGATTTGATATTGGTATGGAGATGTCCGGAAATCCTTCTGCTCAGAATCAGTTGTTTAAAAATATGAATAATGGCGGACGGGTTGCAATGCTGGGTATTCCCCCAGGAGAAACCCAGGTAAACTGGACTGATATTATTTTCAAAGGTCTTCTCCTTAAGGGTATCTATGGACGTGAGATGTTCGAGACCTGGTACAAAATGGCAGCTATGATACGTTCAGGTCTGGATATAACTCGTATAATTACCCACAGGCTGCCTATTGATGAGTTCGAAAAAGGTTTCGAAATAATGGCCTCCGGACAGTCGGGGAAAGTTCTTTTGTACTGGGATTAGTAGTATATATTTGGACGTTACCCTGTAGAGGCGAACACAAGGTTCGTCGCTACAGGGTCAGGCCATTCCGGGGTTCCGTCCCTTCGGGACCGCCTGCGGCGCCCTGCATGTCCTTAACGCATAGGGTAAGGAAATATTGCCTGTATTTGGCATGGGTTTATTCACCTACTGAAGTTTTTAATGTAAATTCCAGTATTATCAGCAAGAGATTTTTCCATGGAGCATTGATTTAGTACGTATAATAGTAGTTATATGTAATACCCCAAAAAGGTCTTAATTATGAATATGTTGAATGTTTTTAAAGATCGAAAAAAGATTTTAATAAATGCGGAAAAGCTGTATAAAGATGCAGAATATTTGGCACTGAAAGGAGATTTCTCAACTAGTTTTTTTCTAGCTAGTATTGCGACAGAAGAATTAGGAAAGTACTGTTTGGTTATTTCAGAAACACTTAATTATAT
>DAOWMA010000244.1 GCA_030643345.1 Spirochaetaceae bacterium | reverse complement strand
ATCCGGTCTGTTTGTATCGTTAAGCTCTATCTTCAAAATACCTTCAGCATTATCAACACCATCCAGCTCCGCTTTTGCACATGGCAGAACTGCTTCAAGCTCATCATCAGTATATGATTTCCCAATTAAACCATAGAATTTTTCACGATTAACTTCAATTTTAGGCATAATTACCTGCTCCTTCTAAGTCGTACATTTTCGATATTCGGTGAAAAGAGTTCACGAAGGTCATTAAGACCAAGATGCATAAGAGCCATTCTGTCAATTCCCAGACCCCAGGCAAGTACAGGGACATCAATTCCCATAGCTTTTGTAAACTCAGGACGGAAAATACCGCTGCCCCCAAGCTCAAACCAGCCAAGAACAGGGTGTTTGATATGAACTTCTATTGAAGGCTCTGTAAAAGGAAAGTAACCAGGAACATATTTAACCTCTTCTGCACCGGCAATTTCCTCTGCAAACATCTTTAGAAGACCTAATAATGTTCGAAGGTTTACATCTTCACCAAGAACAATACCCTCAGTCTGATAAAAATCGGCACCATGAGTAGCATCCACCTGATCATACCTGAAACATCGTGCCACCCCAAAATATTTACCTGGTATTTTAGCCTTATGAAGCTGCTTTGCTGATAAAACTGTACCCTGGCTCCGAAGGACCTGTCTTCGGGTAAAATCCTGATCAAACTTATAACCCCACCCACGGCTTCCTGTTTCCCAACCGCTTTCGTGGGTTTCAGCGACCTGGTCTAACCATGGTTGTTCAATTTCTTTAGCAGAGACAGCGTTTTTCAAGTAATAAACATCGTGAATATCCCTGGCACTGTGAAACTGCGGCATAAACAGAGCATCTCCATTCCAAAACTCAGTCTCAACCAAAGGGCCGTCAAACTCTTCAAAACCCAATGAAGAAAGCTTATCTTTTACCCACTGAAGATACTGGCTGTATGGATTTCTTCTTCCTAACAAAACCCTGTTTGGTGGTGTATTAATATTATATTCCCGAAACTCCTTACCTTTCCAACTACCTGTAGATAGCATTTCCGGTGTAAGACCACCAATTTCCTCACCTGTAACACCCTGCTTTAGAAGAAGATTACGTACTATATCGCCATCATCCGTAAGTTCATATACAAGGTCTTCTCTTTCAATAATTTTAAACGGAGATGCTGATGCCCCCCGTTTTTTACTGTTAGCCTTCATAACGATGAGCTTATCAGATGTAAAATCAGATTCATCAAGAATCCCATCCTCTAACCCTTTGGATAAAAGTGCCTCCAGAATGGTAATTCCGGCAGGCAGATCTTTATCTGTGACCTCTACATTTTTATCCTCATCCATTCTAAGAACACCTTCTTTGGAAAGCTGTCCAAATGCAGAACCTACATCCTTATTTTCAAGTCCAAGCTCACCAGCAATTGCAGGCATTTTCATAGGACCTTTATCTTTTAAAAGATTGATAATTCTTACTTCAGGTGTACCCAAAGAGACATAATCCCTACCTGTTCCTGTGATCTCATAGAGAGTCCGTAAATATCTGCTCACTTCTGCAATATAAGATTTAGCAGAAAGCCAGCTGAAAGCCTGGTTACACTGCCCAAGTTTGTAAAACAGTTCCGTGGTTATGCGTTCTGTTGTAATTTTCTCGTTCCTGGCAACATGTCTCAATAACCTGATTTCCAGGGGATGAAGACTTTTTAAATCATAATCCATTGATTACTCCCAATATTTTATAAGTACTGTAAATTCAGAACACAATACTTCACTTTAATATTCAAATAAAATATGTTTAAATGCAATTGGCAACATTGTAAAGGGTTACAGGAGAAAAGTCATGGACCTTCTGATAAAAAATGCAGTAATCAACAACTTAACTACAGATGTTTTGATATCTGACGGACGAATTATTAAAATTGCACAGAATATTAATGTTCCCTCAAAAACACTAATTGATGCAGCTGGTAAATATATTGTTCCTTCCTTAAAAAATGGTCATACACATTCAGGTATGACCCTATTAAGAGGATATGCAGATGATATGAAACTTCAGCCATGGCTTGAAGAGAAAATATGGCCTGCAGAAGCAAAATTAACTCCTGACGCTATATACTGGGGGACAAGAGCAGCCGCACTGGAAATGATAAAATCCGGTACAACTTTTTGTAATGATATGTATTTTAATTTTGAAATGAGCCAGAAAGCATATATAGACTCTGGTATAAAATCTGCTTCCGGTCCTGCCTTATTCGATTTTTTTGATCCCGTAAAAGCTAAAGACATGAAAATCAATTGCAATAGCGCTATTGAAAATACAGATATATCACAAAACAACAGCTTGTCCCTTGCTGCTCACTCTATATACACCCTCTCAAGAGAAAGTCTGGAATGGATTGCTGATCTGGCAACCTCAAAGAAGATTCCTGTCCACATCCACCTGTCAGAAACAGAAAAAGAAGTAGCTGAGTGTATTACAAGATATGGAATAAGACCTGCAGAACTGTTAAGGGAAACAGGATTACTTGATATCAATCTTATAGCTGCACACACAATATGGCTGGATGATTATGAAATAGATCTACTGGCCGAACATAATGTTACAGTTGTTCATAATCCTGTTTCAAATATGAAAATTGCAACCGGAGGAGTTTTCCCCTACAGTAAATTTAAAGAACGAGGTATCAGAATGATGCTGGGTACTGATGGCTGCTCATCCAACAACAGCCTGGATATGTTCGAAGATATGAAGGTTGCTGCTCTCCTGCAGAAATTCCATACTAATGACCCTGAAATAATGAAGGCAGAAGAAATTTTTAATACTGCAGCAGGTACAGATACATCAATATTCCCTCAATTGTCTTCACAGATTAAAGAAGGAGCACATGCAGATTGCCTTCTTCTGAACCAGAACACTCCGGAACTGGTTCCATCACACCATCTTATATCCAACCTTGTATATTCAGCAAATGGAAGCTGTGTTGATACTGTAATCTGTAATGGGAAAATTTTAATGGAGCATAGAAGAGTTAAAGATGAGGAAGAGATTATAGAACGGATACGATCGATTTCAGAAGAACTCTACGGATAGAGATTTTTTTCGTTAAACTGGGAATTAATATCCCTGAACAACGCCTATACCTGTATCTACCCTTAAATCAATTCCTGTTATTCCACTGGAGAGGGGGGAAAGAAGAAAAAGAACTGTATCAGCTACCTCTATAGGGTCTACAAGGCGGGATAGTGGGGAAGAATTAATATATCTTTGAACCCCATCAGGCCAGGTCAGATCTATTCCCGGAATATTAATAAGCCCCGGGGAGACACTATTAACCCTTATACCTACCCCCCCAAGTTCCAACGCTGCTGCCCGGGTGTACTGAATAAGGCCCCCCTTGGAAGCCGCATAATGACTATGGGACAGGGCAGGAATGCTCCCCTCTATAGAAGCAATATTCACAATAGCAGGAGAAAGAGATGGGTTCTTCAAGTGGAGAGCTCTAAAGGCTTTTATACAAAGATGAGGAGTTCTGAGATTGATGTCTAAAACAGCATTCCATTCTTCCTCATCAAGTTTCTCAAATGGAACAACCCCCTGAAGACCTGCATTATTAACTAAAAAATCCAAAGTTATAAATTCCTTTTCAATTTCACTGAATATTTTTGTAATATCTGAAGGATTGGATATATCTCCGGTAAGAACAATTGATTCTCCAGGCAGAGTTTGCTGGAATTCAATCAACTTTGCTTTTTTTGCTTCCCGACCCTGTAATATGATTCTGCATCCTGCCTGACTTAAAGTTTCAGACAGAATTCTACCCAAATTGCCGGCAGCACCTGTTATTAATACACTTTTACCGTCTACTTTCCAGGTATCCATAATCATCCCCTATTCTCTCGTTAAAGAAATTATTAAATCCCTATTTTCAGGATACATTTTAATAATCTCTTCCCGGGAATGAATTTTTAGATCATCAAAGATAAAGCCTGGTATCATTGTTGTTCCAATAAGAGCAAATTCTCCACCTTCAATAATTTTAGAACCCTGAATAACACCAGCAGGTACAGTAAACTGCAGGTGTTCTCCATTTAATATATCCTGCCCCATGACTACCTTCTCTACTTCACCATTATCATGAAAAAGGCTTAATTCCATGGGATCACCCAAATAAAAATGGTATATTTCAGTAGTAGAAAGTGTATGTAAAGCTGAGAATCCTTTAAAAGAGTTAATAAGAAGAAAATATATAGCTGTCCCTGAAGGTCTTCCCTCAATATCATT
>DAOWMA010000116.1 GCA_030643345.1 Spirochaetaceae bacterium | reverse complement strand
ATTCTTTCCCTGTTGTAATTCTGCATTCATACTGCCGCTTCGATCAATTACAAGTTCCATTGCTACACCTTCTGTAACATTTCTGGTTTCATCTATGGATTCTCCGGGTCTGGCAAGTGCTGTGACTGCAAGTATCAATCCGGCTGCCATAAGGATTTTAGGAAGCATAATAAATCTTTGACGCAGGGATTTAACCCCAATCTTTAACTGATAAGTACTGGAAAATTTCAATCCGTAACTGCGTTTTCGAAATGGGAATGGAATTAGAAATATTATTGGTATCAGAATGAGCAGGATAAATGCTGCAGGTGTATGAAATGTCATTCTTCATTTCCTTTTGTCAGTCCGTAAAAGATATCCTTAAGCCGATTCTCCGCTGCCTTTCCTGTTAAAGGTTTCCCCGGGAAATATAGTCTGTTGCACTCCTTAATGTACTCTTCCTTTTTGTCCGGTCTGTCTGGGATTTCCGGAGTTAAGCAGATGATTCTCCTCAATTCTCCATAAGCAGGACGTATATCCTCCGGTCCTGTTTGATTAAGATATTTTTTCTCAAACTGCTCACGAAGTTTTAGAAGTACCGCTTTGTTATCTATTTCTTCAGGAACTGATTTTCTCCGTAAAAAATAAATAAGTATTAGCGCCAGAACTACTGCTATAACAGAAATCAGTATTAAAGGGTTTAATTTCGGCTTGTCCTCTATACTAATTAAATCAGCCATCTCCCTTTTATCAGGTCCATCTTTATTATCTGAATCAAGTTGTATTAATGAAGGGTCCCCCGGGAAATCAAAGATTATCGGATTAAGTTCAAATGAAATTTTCGGAACAGGACCTTCTTCTATGGAGATCATATCAATAACAATTGGATTTATCCGGACCTTCCCAGGCAGAAAAGCTTCGAATACAATTTTGATCATTAAATCTATAGAACCATCATTATTTAAGACAGGACCATCCTGAATGATATCCAGAACTATTCCATTCTCTACAGGGGTCTCATTACTATTTGAATTCAGATGAAGGGTTGGAGAAAGATTAGAAGGGAAGTTGAGGTGGAGGGTTATTATTCCGTTATTCCCGTAAGGAACAGATTTTTCACTGTAGCTGTAAACAAGTGCACTGGTTTCCTTTGTTATGGTTTCTCTGCGAAGATTGCTTTCATTGTTATCCGCTATTCCATCCTGTATGGTACAACCCATAAGACCGGCAATCAGTATTATTCCTGGTAATAATTTATTCATTTTCAGTGCTTTCCCCGTTTGGTAAAAAATACAGAAAGCTTGTGTATATACTCTTTACTTATATCCAGGTCCAGAAAATCAGCACCGCACTTTGCAGAGGTTTCTCTTAATTCTTTTAATCGTGTTTCGAAACGCTTCCGGTAGGCCTGCCTGACCTTTCTGTCCGATGTATCCAATATATATCCTTCTCCGGTTTCAGAGTCTGTAAAATTAACCAGTCCCGCCTTTGGTAACTCCCGCTCACCAGGATCATAGAGATAAACATTGACCAGATCGTGTTTCCTGGCAGTAATTTTTATACGTTCCTGCCATGTATTGTCGTAAAAATCGGAAAAAAGAAATACAATTGAACGCCTGTTTGCTATTTTGCCCAGATATTCGAGGGCTTTCCCAATGTCTGTTCCTTTCCCTACAGGTCTGAACGTAAGAAGTTCCCTGACCATGTAAAGAGTATGTTTAATACCCCTGGAGAGGGGAATAAAGAGTTCTGTTTTATCTGTAAAAAGAAGAATGCCCGTGCGATCATTATTGATAGTTGCGGAAAATGACAAAACTGAAACTATCTCCGCTGCAATCTCATTTTTTGTTTTCTCCCGAAACCCAAAATTCAGGGAAGAAGAAATATCAACTAAAAAATAAATTGATAGTTCACGTTCCTCTCTAAAACGTTTTATATGGGGATACCCTGTTCTTGCTGTAACATTCCAGTCAATGGAACGGATTTCATCCCCCGGAAGATACTCCCTAAGCTCCTGGAATTCAAGACCAGAACCTTTAAAAGCACTTTCAAATTCACCTGCAAACAGAGACGTAACTGAATGCCTGGTGTTAATTCTTATTAACTCAACTTTCCGAAAAATTTCTTTATCGATAACCATATAAATCTAATCCTTATCTCCCTTGATATGTTCTATGGTTCAGGAATTGCTTCGATAATCCGCTCAATAATATTTTCCGATGTAAGAGATTCAGCTTCAGCTTCGTAGCTTACAATAAGTCTGTGCCGAAGCACATCGTAAGCTATGTCCCTGACATCCTGAGGAACAACATAGGTCCTTCTGTTTAGAAGTGCCCGGGCTTTTGCCCCAATAGTAAGGAATATTGTTGCTCTGGGAGATCCTCCGTATCTGATAAGATTCTCAGCATCAATATCATATTTTTCCGGGTTTCTTGTAGCATGTACTATATCGACAATATATTCCTCAATTACAGGATCCAGATAAATCTTATCTAAAAAGATTCGAAGATCAAGAATATCTTCAGAGGTTGCCACGGTTTCTACTTTATCAGGAGGTGTAGATCTTGCCATCAGACGAAGAATCTTCAACTCCTCCTCTTTATCAGGATAATCTATTTTTACTTTCAGCATAAACCTGTCAACCTGGGCCTCCGGCAGGGGATATGTTCCCTCCTGCTCTATGGGATTCTGGGTCGCCATTACCATGAAGGGCTGCTGTAACTTATAGCTTTCGTCACCAATTGTAACCTGACGCTCCTGCATGGCTTCAAGCAGGGCCGATTGAACTTTTGCAGGAGCACGATTAATCTCATCTGCAAGAATGATATTGGCGAAAACAGGGCCTTTTTTAGGCGTAAACTCTCCGGTTTTAGGATTATAAATAAGTGTTCCGAGAATATCCCCGGGAAGCAGGTCCGGTGTAAACTGAATTCTCTTAAATTTAAGGCCAAGGGTATCTGCCAATGTATTAACACTAAGAGTTTTTGCAAGGCCCGGAACCCCCTCTATAAGAATATGCTGATTACAGATCAATCCTATAAGCAGCCTTTCGATAAGCAAATCCTGACCTACTACCACTTTTTGTATTTCGGACCGAATTCGCTCCAGTTTTTCAATTTGAGAGGGTAACTCTGTTTCGGTAGATTCCGTTTGTTTTAAATTTTTACCTGTCATTTTATTACTCCCGATATTTTCCATAATCCCCTATACTATTGCAATAAAAAAATGGTACTGGATAGAGATTACATGAACATTACAGATATATTACAATTCTGTAATGTTGTGCAATATATACAATCAGGAAAAAACCCTGCTTGTGAAACGGCCATTTATAAGTTATTATCTAAGAACACCTTCAGGGGGGGGAATATGGCGCCAAAAATTATATATGTCACAGGATTCAGGCAGCATGCAGGTAAAACTGTTACAAGTATTGGCCTTATATCACTTCTGCGAAAATTTATCTCTCCTGAAAAAATTGGATATATAAAACCTGTTGGTCAGGAACTTATTCAACTCGCCGGTGGTGCAAAAGTAGATAAAGATGTAAAGGTAATAGAGAAATTCTGCGGCATCCCTGATATGAAACTGGAAAATTTATCTCCAGTCCAGCTTGGATCAGGATTTACAAAAGCATATCTGAAAAGCGATGATAAGGCTAAAATTTCAAAGGGGTTTGCATCAGATATCGAACAATCATTTGCCTCTATGTCAAATAAGGAAATTATCGTTGCAGAGGGAACAGGGCACCCTGGTGTTGGCGGCATTGTCGGATTATCCAACGCTCATGTGGGTAATCTAATTGGAGCAGATATACTATATATATCCGGCGGAGGTATCGGTAAAGCTCTGGATATGCTGGAAGTAGATCTCTCATATTTCCTATACATGAAGAGCAATGTCAGAGGAATACTCTTTAACAGATTGATCCCGAACAAGATCGATACAGTAAAAGAATTTATTACCGAAAAACTCCTGCAGGAAATGTATCCCGGTTTTAAACACCCTTTAAGTATCTACGGATATCTTCCGGCAATTGAAGATCTTCCGAACCCATCCATGGCAGTTGTATGTAAGCACCTTAAAAAGGCCCAGGTCGTTGGAGACCCGGAAACAGAACCATGGCACAGGACCTGTAGATCCATAAAGATAATAAGCCTCCAGGAGGAGTATCTCGATCTGGAAAAGTTCCTGCATAGTGGAGATATTGTCGTGATTGCCGCCGGTTCAAAAGGGAGAATTAAGAAGATTGTCGAATACAGCAACAGGTTGTCAAAACCTATTGGGGGCCTCGTAATATCCTGCCTGATACCGGAAAGAGATTTAAAGCCCGAAAATATCAGGAGAATAAACAAATCCAGTATTCCAACTCTGCTTCTTGAAGATAACACCGAAACTGTAGAAAGAAAATTGTTCTATACATTTGAAAATACAAAAATTCAACTTTATGACGATAAAAAAATTCAGGAGATTGAGGATATGTTTAACGAACATTTTCAAATGGAAAAATTTACAGAACACTTCCTGAACTGAGGACCTAATGAATAAATATGTTAAGACTGGAATAAATTTTTTACAAAATTACAGGATGGACCCGGAACAGTACAATATCGACGAAAGCTGTACACTCTTTCTGAAAGAGATGACAAAGGGCCTTAATGGAGGTAAATCATCTTTAATGATGATTCCTACGTATATCGATACCGAGGCTGATATTCCAATTGGGAAACCGGTAATTGTCCTCGATGCAGGAGGTACAAATTTCAGAGTTGCAACTATCAAATTTGATAAACCAGGTGTACCGACAATCATCAAATATAAAAAATTCCCTATGCCCGGCAGTGGTAACGATGGGAATATAAGTAAACTGGAATTCTTCGACCGAATTGCAGGCTTTATGGAGGAGTCAGCAGAGGATAGCAGCAAAATCGGGTTCTGTTTTTCCTACCCCACAGAAATCTATCCCTCCGGAGATGGGAGATTGATACATTTTGTAAAAGAAGTAAAGGCCCCTGAGGTTGAAGGCAGTATGATTGGGGAAAACCTGCTAGCTGCTCTTAAGCGTACGGGGCTGAACGCTGATAAGGATATCGTTATCCTGAACGATACCGTCGCCACCCTTCTTGCAGGTAAAGCCCGGAAAAAAAAGTATGACTCCTACATAGGTTTTATTCTTGGCACGGGGACCAACTGCAGTTATATAGAAAAAAACTCTAACATTAGTAAAATACCAGGATTAGATAATAACCACAGTCAGGCTATAAACACAGAAAGCGGGCAGTTCGGACTCTTTGGAGGTGGTATCCTTGACAAGGAATTTATAGCTACAACCGACAAACCCTCTGAAGGAAAATTTGAGAAAATGGTATCCGGTGCCTATCAGGGCCCTCTGGCTCTTACTGTTCTGAAAAGAGCTGCTGCTGACGGTCTCTTCTCAGAGAAACTCAGTACAGGAATTCTGAATCTTACAAAACTGAAACCTGCTGTTATGGATGGGTTTCTAAACTATCCCAGAGATCTTTTAAATCCCATAGGGAATCTCTGCAGTACGGATTCTGACAGAATTATAATTTTTACAATTATGGACCAGCTTATAGAAAGGGCCGCGAAACTAACAGCAGCGCAGCTTGCGGCAATTGTTTTAAAAACAGGAAAAGGGGATGACCCGACTTCGCCCGTATGTATAGCGGCAGACGGTACAACTTATTATAAATCCAAAGGTCTTAAGTTCAGAACTGAATTCTATCTGAAAGAATATCTGGAAAATATAAAAAACAGATATGTGGATTTCTGTCATCTTGATGATGCACCGCTAATAGGCGCAGCAGTTGCCGGTTTATTGCAATAAAAATTGCAAAAAATCACTAGATAGTACAATAATTATGATTTTTTTTAGTGATAACATAAATTCACTAACTATTTTTTACTTATTACATAATTTTTCTTGTAAATTATGAAGATGCAATATATTATTATATAGATATTCAAAATAAGGAGAAATCATGGGCCAAACAACAAAACTTGATCCCACAAAAATGAAAGACTGGGAAGTTGCTGCAGAAGCAGAAAAAACTATGAAAACTATCTATCAGCTGGCAGATGAACTTGGACTCGAAAAGGAAGAACTTCTTCCTTATGGACATTATCTGGGGAAACTCGATTATCAGAAAATAATGAAACGCCTTAAAGACAAGCCGGACGGCAAATATATCGAAGTTACAGCTATAACCCCTACTCCCCTGGGAGAAGGGAAAACAACTACCACCATGGGTCTGGTAGAAGGACTTGGGGCCCTGGGTAAAAAAGTATCCGGTGCCATCAGACAGCCTTCCGGTGGTCCTACATTCAATGTTAAGGGATCTGCTGCAGGTGGGGGTATCTCACAGTGTGTTCCTCTGACAGATTTCAGTCTTGGTCTTACCGGAGATATTGATGCAATTACCAATGCTCACAACCTTGCAATGGTTGCAATGACTGCAAGGATACAGCATGAATTCAACTATGGCGATATAACACTGGGAAAGAAAAATCTAAAACGCTTAAATATCGATCCACGAAACCCTGCTATCGGCTGGGCAATCGACTTCTCTGCTCAGGCATTAAGAGAGATCATTATGGGTATTGGCGGTAAAATGGACGGCTTCATGATGAAAAGCGGTTTTCAGATTACTGTTTCTTCAGAGCTTATGGCTATACTTTCTGTTGCCACCGATCTGAAAGATATGCGGATGCGAATTGGTAAAATGGCTGTTGCCTACAACAAGAAAGGTGAACCT
>DAOWMA010000093.1 GCA_030643345.1 Spirochaetaceae bacterium | reverse complement strand
ATATATGCCGGACTATGTAAAAAAAGGCTGGAGAGATAAAGATTATGGGCAGGAATTATATTTCCCCACATGGAAAATCCCTGAAGATCATCCCATTGTACAGTCCGGAGTAGAAGCACATACTGCTCTTTATGGGAAAGCACCTGTAGTTGATAAGTGGACCTTTTCTACAAATGCAGTTGCAACAACAGGCAGACATAAAATTCCTGCCATTGGTTTTGGCCCCGGTGATGAAGATCAGGCCCATGCCCCAAATGAAATTAGCAGAGTATCAGATTTGGAGATTTGTTCAGCATTTTATGCAATGCTCCCATATTCATTAGAGAAGAATATATAAATGGTGTAGAGACGCAAAATCTTGCGTCTGTATTTTGGGTTATATGGTTGGGGCAATTCATGAATTGCCTATAAAAGGATGGATCGATACAAAGGGAGTAAAGATGGGTGCAAGGATCAGTATTCCGGTTCGTAGGATTGATGCAAAGGAAAAGGCAGGAGGATGGACTAAATATATAGGGGATTATCAGTTTAAAAATCTTCAGCATGGCCGGTTTCTTCGTAGTGAACGTGCAAGAGCAAAGATTATAGAGATAAAGAAGCCGGATTTTCCGGAAGGTTATTACTATATCGATGCTTCTGATATACCTTCTTCCGGGAAAAATAATATTCAGATGATAAAGGATGACTGGCGTGTATTTGCAGTGAGTGATGTTAAGTATATTGGAGAGACTATTGCTGTTATACTTGGTCCTGACAAGCAGAAAGTTCTGGATCTTTTAAACAGAATAGAAGTTATTTACGAGGATCTGGTACCCGCTTTTACCTTTGATGATGCTCTTTCCTGTAAAGGGGGAGCAGTTTATGGAGACAATAATATTTTTTCAGAGTATCTGTTAAATGTCGGCAATGTGGACAATGCTTTTAAAGATGCCGTGAAAATAGTTGAAGGGAAATATGAAACCGGTTTCCAGGAACACCTCTATATGGAAACACAGGGTCTTGTAGGTGCATGGGAAGATGAAAAGATTACCATCTATGCTTCTTCTCAGTGCCCCTTTTATATTCGAAAATCTGTTGCGGTTACACTTGGAGTTCCTGTTGAGGATATCAGGGTAAGGCAGACTACAACCGGTGGGGCTTTTGGGGGTAAGGAGCATTTCCCTGACGTTATTGCTACTCCTCTTGCGGTTGCCGTAAACAAGGTAAAGAAACCTGTAGCTATGATTTATGATCGAATTGAGGATATAAGTTTTACTTCCAAGAGACACCCCAGCAAAATTACTATAAAGACAGGTCTTGATAAGAGCAACAACATTATTGCAATGGATATTGATACTCTTGTGAATGGCGGAGCATACGAATCGAGTACAACAATAGTTCTTCAAAGGGCGATTTTACATGGAATAGGTGTCTATAATATACCGAATGCCCGTATTCGCGGCCGTGCAGTGGCTACTAATACCTTTCCTTCAGATGCCTATAGGGGCTTTGGTGCACCTCAGGGGCTTTTCGCTATTGAGATGCATATGAGTCATGTTGCAGATGAACTGGGTTTGGATAGTTCTGACTTTAGACGTAAGCATTTTATAAAAACCAATGATATTACAATTACAAATGCAAAGATGCATGATGATGTAAAACTTCCGGAGATGTTTGAAAAGATAGACGAGATGTCAGATTACTCATCCAAGGTGAAGGAATTTGCAAATGATCCGGTCAAAGGAATTGGAATAGCTTTTGTAAATCATGGTGGAGGTTTTACAGGTAATGGGGAACAGGCAATTATTAAAGGTGTTGTAAAGATGAAACGCCTTGAAGGCGGAAAAGCAGGACTTTACGTTTCGGTTGTTGAGATGGGACAGGGATTACAGACAACAATGCGGAAAATTGCTGCCAAAGAACTTGGTTTGGATTACGAAGATATTGTGTATGATAATCCTGATACGGACATAGTCCCTGATTCAGGTCCCACATGTGCTTCCAGATCTATAATGGTAGTAGGATTTCTGGTTCAGGAATGTGCCAAAAAGCTGAAAGCAAAATGGAACGAAGGTGTTGGAGTTGAAGCTGAAGATGTATATAAACACCCTGATGGGCTTGTCTGGGAACAGGAAACCCTTCAGGGGGATGCCTATCCCTCTTATGGTTGGGGTATAAATGTTATTGAGGTAGAGTTTGATCCAGTAACGTATGAAGTGAAAACCACAGGTATATGGGCAGTTTGGGATATTGGTGTTGCAATAGATGAAACAATTATGCAGGGGCAATCTTCAGGCGGAGTAATTCAGGCCTTAGGTTATGCTTCCATTGAAAAGTGTGAACTCAAAAATGGAACTTTTATGCAGCATACTATGGCTGATTATACTATTCCAACTTCCCTTGATTTTCCAAAAGTAGAGACTTGTTTTATTGATAATCCATATAAATATGGTCCTTCCGGTGCGAAAGGAGCAGGGGAACTTGTTTTTGATGCAGCACCGCCTGCATACGCAGAGGCGGTCCAGAATGCAATTGGTAAGCGTATTTACGATATACCTGTAACTCCGGAAATGATAATGGAGGCCCTTAAATAATGAAAGAGATAAAATTTATTCTAAATGGTAAAGAGGTTTCAGTAAAGGCTGATCCATTAAAAAGACTTCTGGATGTTCTTCGTGAAGATGAAAAAATGACTGGTGTAAAAGAGGGCTGTGGAGAGGGTGAATGTGGAGCCTGTGCAGTTCTGAAAGATGGTGTACTTGTTAATTCCTGTATGATTCCTCTGGGAGCAGCTGAAGGCTCAGAAATTGTTACACCTGAAGGCATAAGAGAAACAGATAAGGGGAAATGTATAATTGATGCTTTTGGTGATGCAGGAGCAGTTCAGTGTGGGTTTTGTACACCTGGAATGATGATGGCAACAGAAGCATTGTTAACAATCAATAATAAGCCGGATGAATCAGAGATAAGAGAAGCTCTTTCAGGTAACTTGTGCAGATGTACTGGTTATGATCTTATTGTAAAAGGTGTTCAGATCGCATCAGAAAGGGGGAAGGATTTATGGTAGATTCCTATAGACCCAAAGATTTGAAAGATGCTTTAAGTATCAGAGCTGAATACAATCCACAGCCTCTGGCAGGTGGTACGGACCTGATGGTCCGTTATCAGAGCTGGTCAGGCACACTGCCTCTGTTTACAAAAAGTGTAATGTTTGTCGGCCATTTAAAGGAGATGAAGTACATTAAGAAAGAGGCCAAAGATAAAACTGTCACTCTTGTTATTGGTGGAACTGCAACTCTGACAGATGTTGCAAATCATCCCGATACACCAGTGGTATTAAAAGAGGCTGTTCTTTCAATAGCCGCTCCGGCTTTGCGAAATAATGCTACTTTAACAGGAAATATTTGTAATGCATCTCCGGCAGGAGATTCAATATGTGCTCTGTATGCGTTGGATGCAGTTATTGTTATAGAGAAAAGCGGCAGCAGAAGGGAAGTTCCAATAACAGAATTTATCACAGGACCGGGAAGAACAATCCTGGGACCTGATGAACTTGTAACGGCCATTAAAATTCCTTTAAAAGCTTCCAGTGTAAATGATTTTACAAAGGTTGGTACAAGAAGAGCAAATGCACTTTCAAAACTCTCCTTTACAGGCGTTGCAGATTATAAAAATGGCAGAATTGACAGTATTGCTCTGACATTCGGTGCAGTTGGACCTACTGTTGTTCGTTCAGTAGAACTGGAGAAAAAACTTATCGGTCTTTCAGGCCCGGAACTAAAAGCCATGATCCCGAAGGTTATAGATGACTACAGCACTGTTATTGTGCCTATTGATGATCAGCGGTCTACTGCAGTGTATAGAAAGAAAGTTGCACTTAATCTTCTCGAAAAATATCTGAAGGAGTTAAGCAGTCATGAGTAAAATACTGTTAAAAAATTGCTACTACATACTAAAATCAGTTCATGAAGAGGCATTACGTGGATACGATATATTAATTGAGGATAATCGGGTTGTAAAAATAGATAAAAATATCGATTTTGCCCGGTCTGGTAATGACAGAATTATTGACTGTTCAACCCATGTTGTTGTTCCCGGTTTTGTAAATACTCATCATCATTTCTATCAGACTTTGACTCGTAACCTCCCGGCAGTCCAGGATGCAAAACTCTTTGACTGGCTTGTTTATCTGTATGAAATCTGGAAGAATCTCGATGAAGATGCTATATACTATTCTTCCCAACTGGCTATGGGGGAACTGTTAAAGACAGGGTGCACTACATCTACAGATCACCATTACGTTTATCCCCACAGTGTAAAGGGAGATATAATGGGACTTCAGTTCAAGGCGGCAGATGATGTAGGAATGCGCTTTTCACCAACCAGGGGTTCCATGTCTTTAAGTAAGAAGGACGGGGGTCTTCCTCCGGATTCGGTTGTTCAGACGGACGATGAAATCCTCGAAGACAGTGAACGGGTTATTAATCAGTACCACGATAAATCAGAATTATCAATGAGAAAAATAGCTCTTGCTCCATGCAGTCCATTCAGTGTTACAGAAGATCTAATGAAGGAATCTGTAAAACTGGCCAGGAAACACGGGGTGAAACTTCATACTCATCTGGCAGAAACAAAGGACGAAAATGATTTTTGTGTCGAAATGTACGGCAGACGACCACTTAAACTGATGGAGGATACAGGATTTATCGGAGAGGATGTCTGGTATGCACACGGTATCCACTTCAACGATGATGAGTTGAAGATTTTAAGTGATACAAAGTCACACATTTCCCATTGTCCTTCGTCCAATATGCGGTTGGGTTCAGGTATCTGCAGGGTAACCGAAATGCTGTCAACAAATATAAACGTAGGACTTGGAGTTGACGGTTCAGCATCTAATGATACATCCGATATGCTGGGAGAAATGAGAAATGCACTTCTGCTTCAACGGGTCCATTATGGATCAGGGGCAGTAAAAACAAGAGATATATTTAAACTGGCAACAGAAAATGGAGCAAAACTCCTTAACTTCGAAAAAGTAGGGCAGCTTCAGGAAGGCTGGGCAGCAGATATGGCCATCTTCAATATCAACAGGATGGAATATGCTGGATCACTCTCTGATCCTCTGGCGGCCCTGATTTTTTCAGGATATAATCATGGTACAGATTATACTATTGTTAATGGTAGAATTGCTGTTGATAAGGGAAGGCTTACAGGTGTTGATGAGCAGAAATTAACTGATAAGGCAAATATGATCTCCGAAAGGATGATCAGGGAGGCTTAAATGATAAAAGAAGTTTTTAAGCCGGCTTCCTTCGGGGAAGCGGTTAAACTTAAGAGTGAAGGAATGTATTATCTGAGTGGTGGGACCCAGATTAACTGGACTCCGGCACAGGATGAAAGGGTGCTGGAGGGAAAACCGGCAATTGAGAAGGTAATACTTATTAGTGATCTTCTTTCAAGTGAAATAAAGAAAGAAGGACCAGCAATTTCCCTGGGTGCAGGACTTACTCTTCAGGAGTTAATTGATGCATCTTTAGTACCGGATATTCTTAAGAAGGCTGCAGGTTACATTGCATCGAGAAATATCAGAAACATGGCAACCCTGGGCGGGAACATTGCTGCAAACAGATCGGATTCATATTTAATTCCCGCTCTTATTGCTCTTAAAGCTGATGTGGAAACAGAAGATGAAGGGATAATTTGTGTTGAAACATACATTAGAGAAGAGAAGGATTGTTTAATTAAGAGAGTTATTCTTCCTGAGGTAGAGGGTGTCTGCGTAATTGATGTCTCTGTAAAATCTTCAGCAGCCTATCCTTCCATTACAACAGCAGTAAGGGTTTCTTCAAGGGAAGTTGTAGTTGCTATAGGGTGTGTTTCCAATCATGTTATACGGCTTAAAAATCTGGAAACAGGTATTCTAAACGGCAGTCTGGCAGGGGATAATCTTGAGGCTGCAGTTGCAAAAGAGATTAACCCTAAAAGTGATCTTAAGGGATCTGTAGAATATAAAAAATATATCAGCGGATCGATGATAGCCTACTCTGTAGACCTGTCTTATAAAGAACTGTCAGGGAAGGGGGGCATAAATTATGAAACTTAATTTTGTTTTAAACGGTACACCAAAACAGGTATACACAGAACCGGGTGAAAACCTTCGTGAAATCCTGTACAGAATAGGAATTAATTCTGTTCGTAACAGCGATGACGGTTATTCTTTTGCCGGTTCGGATTCCATATTACTGAATGGTAAGATTGTAAGTTCGTCTCTTTTAATTGCAGCTCAGGCTGAGGGATGTGAAATAAAAACTGTTGAGAGTCTTTCCAGTCATGGTATGTTATCTCCTGTACAATCTGCCATGGTAGATGCAGGAGTGGTCCAGTCGGCCTATAACATACCAGCTGTTGCCCTTATTCTAACAGAACTTTTAGAAAGAATTTCTGTTCCAACAAAAGAGGATATTAAGGATGCCCTGTCTGCTGTTTTTATCAGGGATAGTGGTTATGAGCAGTTTTATACTGCTGTAGCTCTTGCTGTTGCGAGAAAAAAGGACCCTGATTACAAAAATACGGTCCCTCCGGAATTCAGAGATGATCTTAAATTTGTGGGAAAGGTAAAACGAAAAGTAGATGGTGCAAAGCTGGTTAAAGGAGAAAGGGTTTTTGTAGAAGACAGAAGGGAAGAAGGTTCCGCTGTTTTAAAAATGCTTCGAAGCCCTTATGCCAGTGCCTATATTAAAAGTATAGATACAGCTGAAGCCGAAAAAATCCCGGGAGTGGTAACTATTCTTACCCATAAAAATACTCCTGATACTTACTACACTCAGGCTGGTCAGGGTTTTCCTGAACCATCACCTTACGATAGAAAACTTTTTGGTGAAAAGGTTAACCATGTAGGAGACAGAGTTGCCGCAGTTGTAGCAGACAGTTATGAAATTGCAGATCTTGCACTCTCAAAAATTAAAGTTGAGTATGAAGTACTAAAGCATATAATGACGATAGATGAAGCCTCAAGCCCCGGAGCCCCTCTTATACATAATGGTGAAATTATTTATGTGGATGGTGCTCCTGATGATCTGGCAGAACAGAACAGGAGTTTCAATCCAAGAGATGGTAAGATAATCTATCAATTCCCCATAGGTGGGGACCCCCGAAAGAACATAGCTGCCAGTATTTTTGATGGTATTGGTGATGTCGAAAAGGGATTTGCCGAGGCGGATGTAATTATTGAGAGAGAATACCAGCCGGAAAGTCATATTCAGTGTACTCCATTGGAGATGCATGTTGTATATACAAAGATGGATGGTGACAGACTTATTATGCACTGTTCAACCCAGGTACCTTTTCATGTACGAAGAATTACAGCTTCTGTTCTTGGAATAAGTGAAAATAAAATTCAGGTAATTAAAGAAAGGACAGGAGGGGCCTACGGTTCCAAACAGGATATTCTCCTTGAAGAGGTATGTGCCTATGCCACATATACAACCGGGAGAACCATTTTCCATCAGT
>DAOWMA010000129.1 GCA_030643345.1 Spirochaetaceae bacterium | reverse complement strand
TTTGATGAAATAAAATCAAGTATGACAGAGAAATTAAAAAATCTGGAGATTAAGGGTATAGATGTTGTACTGGAGCATTGTATTGGTTCGGAAGCAGGTAGGGCCCTTGAAATTATGGATACACAATCCATAGGCACTGTTGTTCTTGGAGCTCATGGCAGGCATAAATTAACTGAATATCTTCTTGGTACTGTTACTATTCACATAATTAGAAAAAGCACGCTTCCAGTATTTATAGTTCATTAAAATGGTTGGTTAAAATCACTTGCAAAATTCTCCTTTCTTGACTATTCTTAGTAGAAGTTAGCTCGGGGAGGAGAAATGGCAGAATCTAATGACAGTAAATTACAACTGGTTACATTTCAATTGGGTGTAGAGAGCTATGGTATAGATATTATGATTGTGGATGGTATTGTCAGAATTGCAGAAACCCGTGCTATTCCCAATGCACCGAACTATGTGGATGGTATTTTTAATCTTAGAGGTGAAATAATTCCAATTATTAATCTTCATAAGCGATTTCAAATTCGTAGACCGGAGTTAAGTGAAGAAGACAGGTTACTTAGTGGATTTATTATTATAAAAATTAGTGGAATGAAACTGGGTATAATAATTGATAAGATATCAAGGGTTATTACTGTTGATTTGAAAACAATGCAGCAGCCTCCTCAAATGCTGTCGGGTATAGGTGCTGAGTATATTCAGGGTGTTTTTACAAGAGAAGAAAGTTACTTAATTCTTCTTGATATTGAAAGATTGTTTGATCCAAGAGAGCTGCAGCAACTTGGGCAATTAAGTAACTAAATAAATGATTCCAATATATAGACCATCGATTAAACGTAAAGAGATGGATGCATTGCTTTCTACTCTTGTATCTGACTATGTTGACTATGTAAATAATAGCAGTGAATTTTTAAAGGCACTTTCCAGGTTTCTCCATACCGAGGGTGGGGCTCTTTTAAGGGACTATTCCACAGCTATATTTGCGGCACTTGATTCCCTGAAATTGCGGGCTGGCAACAGGGTTTTAATTTCACCACTTTCTCCTTCTGTTTATCTGAGAGAATTGGAGAAACGGGGTATTGAGGTGGTTTTTGCTGATGTTGATATTATCAGCGGGTGTATTAGTGATGAGGAGATGAAGAAATTTCTGGAAACTGATATAGATGCACTTATTCTCTATTCTCCAAATGGTATTCGTCCTGCCTATAGTTTTCTTGTTGATACAGATATCCCAATAATAGAGGATATTACAACCACTGTCGGTTGTTGCTCTGATTATGATGAGAGAGATTGGGCTGCAGATATAATTATTCTAAGGATGGAGCTTCATGATATTATAACTTCCGGTGAAGGTACGGCTATTCTTGCAGGAGATAAAAAAAATCTGTCTGCTCTTAGAAATGTTTTATCAGATTTTCCAGTAACCTCTTATCTGCTCAATATGAATGCTGCTATGGGGATGATTCAGCTTGATTCTATTGAAAAATTTCTTGAAAGAAGGAGAGATATTGGGGAGATATATGAATCCTCTATTCGTAAGGGGAATCATAAGGCTTTCTATACATCAGAAGAGAGTAAGCGTAATTATTCTACCTTTCATGTTATCCTCAATACTCCATTGAAAGAGGTTATCAGTTATGCTCGAAAAAATGGTGTTATGACTGAACTGGCTTTTTCTGACTCATCTCTGGCACTTGAATCCTCCGGTTCTAAAAAATGTCCTAATGCTGATTTACTGCTCCTTAGAACTGTTATTTTTCCCCTGTATCCAGGCCTGGGCAGCCGAAACACAGAAACAATTGCCAGACTGCTCTCTACACTTCCATGATAAGAAGCCATAGTAAAAAAGGTAATAGTATGATTCGAAAAATATCAAAAGTTATAATAGTTGTTAATCTTCAGAAGAAGGGTGCAGCAGAACTTGTAGATGAGATAAGTTCCTATCTGGATAGTCTGGATATTGAAATAGTTATTTTTTCCTATTCAGGGAAAACTGAAATACCGGTACTGACGACAGCAGATCTTGTTTTTTCTCTTGGAGGGGATGGTACAGTTCTGTTCTGTTCCAGAATAGTTGAGAGTCTTAGTATCCCGATTTTAGCTGTTAATATAGGTAATTTTGGGTTTATTACTGAAATTTCCAAGCAGGAATGGAAATCTGCATTTATTAAGTATCAGAATGGTCAGTTAGATCTTTCCAGGAGGGTAATGATAAAGGTTATGGTTGAACGGGATGGTGTTCGTGTTGCCTTTCACAAAGGTTTGAATGATGCGGTAATAAGCTCCAATGGTATATCGAATATTATTAAACTGAATCTTAAAATTAATGAAACGGACCTTGGCAAATACAGAGCGGATGGTATTATTGTTGCGACTCCAACCGGATCCACTGCCTATAGTATTTCTGCTGGTGGTCCCATACTTGATCCTGAGATGGAAGCTTTAATAATTAATCCTATATGCCCTTTTACCCTTTCTAACCGGCCTATAGTAGTTTCTGGTAATGAGGTAATCCATATTACTGTCGAAGAGGACCAAAGAACTGATGTTATTCTATCAGTTGATGGTCAGGATGCTTATCCTCTCAGGTCGGGTGATGAAATAATTGTAGAGAGGTCCCAGACAAAAACACTATTGATACGTTCTGATAAACGTAATTTTTATGATATCCTGCGATCAAAATTAAATTGGTCCGGAGGAGCAAATGCTTGAAGAGCTATCTATAAAAAATTATGCACTTATTGAGGATTTGATAGTAACTTTTGATGCCGGGCTTAATATCCTTTCAGGAGAGACTGGAGCGGGTAAATCTATAATTATAGGTGCTCTTGGACTAATTCTGGGCACGAAGGCTGATCCATCATCTATTAGGACAGGCTGTAATGAGTCTGAGGTCTCCTGCATTATTAGAATTCCTGATAAAAATGAGTCTGCTGCCTGGCTTGCAAATCATTCTATCGAACCTGAAGACGGGCGTATTATTATAAGAAGAATTATAAGACAGACAGGGCGTGGTTCCATTTTCATCCAATCGGTGCCCTCAAGCAGGAAAGATCTTGAAGACCTCTCTTCCTTTATATTTGATATGCATGGACAGCATTCTCATCAATCTTTGCTAAGTATAGATAATCAGCGAAAACTTCTTGACCGATATGCCGGGGTTGAGGAAGATGTTGCAGGTTTAAGAAATAATTTTACCCGGCTGTCAGAAATGAAGACTGATCTGGGTTCCATGATTAGGACCGAAGATGAAATAGCAAGGGAAAGAGAGCTTCTTGTGCATAGTAGTAAAGAAATTGAGAAGGCTGATTTACAGCTTGAAGAAGAAGAAGTCCTTACAAAGGAACGTAAAATTCTTCTTCAGCATGAAAAGCTGCTGGATTATTTTGATGATTGCAGAAAATCTCTTTCCGAAAGTTCCGGCGGTACTCTTTCGGTATTAAGAGCAGCAAGATCGGCAATGGATAATTTATCAATGGTAATGGAAGATCTTAAACCTATGGCTTCCCGTCTTGATGATGCCTTCTATGAGATTGAGGATGTTTTTGAGTCGTTGCATCAGTTCCAGGATGCTATTGATTTTACTCCCGCCAGGCTTGAGGAGTGTGAGGACAGGCTTCAGCTTATTCACTCACTTCAGAAAAAATATGGAGATACAATCAGGGATGTACTGGATTATAGGGAAAAGGCCATAAATAAAATTATTATTATGGAAGGCAATGAAAATGAAAGAACTGCTCTGGAGGAGGAAATCTCTCTTCTGGAAAAAACTGTTTTAAGTAAAGCTGGGGAAATTTCAAAAAAGCGAATTGAATTTGGAGAAAAGCTTCAGTTGGAAATAAAGAATAATTTAACACCTATGGGTATGCCGAAAGCTATGTTCAAGGTTGATGTTACTTTTAGAGAGAATAATAATGGAAAACCATCATGTGGTCCTAATGGATTTGACAGGGTTGAGTTTTTAATATCTCCAAATGAAGGTGAACCTATGAAGCCTCTTAAAAATATAGCTTCCGGAGGTGAAATTTCCAGAGTTATGTTAAGCATAAAATCAGTTTTGGCTGAATCTGACAGTGTGCTTTCCCTTATCTTTGATGAGATTGATACAGGTATAGGTGGTGAAATTGCATTATCTGTTGGAGTTCATCTTGCAGGAATAGGCAAACACCGTCAGGTCCTTTGTATTACACATCTTGCATCAATAGCAGTTCATGCCGATAAGCATATAAAGGTGGAGAAAAGAGTTGTAAATGGCAGAACATTTACTACCATAGAAAGTATCAGTGATATTGACAGGGTCCCTGAAATTGCCAGAATGCTTTCAGGTGATAGTTCCGGAGCAGCTTCTCTTCTGCATGCCAGAGAATTGCTGGGAAAATATGGGCATTAATGATATTCCCCGAAGTGTACGATAATAGAAATATCTAATGGTGATATTTCCCAAAGTCTACAATACTGGAAATATTTAAAAGTGCCAGGGAGTTTTGGTGGGTAAGATTAGCAGTGCAGCCAGAAGCAAATATACTGAGAGAATAAAAGAGTATAAAACGCAGATTGAAGAAATCCTTTTAAAAGAAAAAAAAGTTCTTGGTGTATTAAAAGAGGATGATGCAGATTTGTCTAATAAGCGTCTTGTCCTTGCAGATGACAGTCTAAATATGGTTTCCTATTATTTACTCATGAATCAGCTTTCTCTTACTTTTTTGGGTGTAAAAAATGAAGGGATGCTGAATGATGCACGTAAGAGGTGTTATCAGTCAATAATATATCTTGAACAGGTTGTTACAGATTATATTGATGCTCCTTTTTCTGATTATGAGGACCAACTGGCAAAAATTAACGATTTCAATGATAAACAGCGGCTTGATCTGATAAAGAAACTTGGTTTTTCAATAGAATCTGTAAAAGAAGGATACGGGAGCAATTCCAGATGGAAGTGGTCTTTTGTTGAGGTTGAAGGAAGATTCGGAACGATTGCAAAAAATTTGATTAATCTAAAAACCTTTGTAGCTGGAATGGACCCAAGGGTTGAAGGATATGAGATTAGAGAAAATCATCTTTCTCTTGTAAAGGATTTATTAACTGATTCTGCAAAACGTTATAGGGAGAAATATGAACTTTCCACATTTCGTATTGATGATTTTAAAAAAGCCATACAGTATCTTTCTGCATTAAGACGTCTCCTTGCAATGCTGGGTCAGGCAGGTGCTATCGAAGAGTTGAAAAAGAAGATAGATATCTGGAAAGCAAAGATGGATGCGGATCAGCGTAAAAAAGAATCATCTAACCGGAAATAATCAGGAGACCTATAGTTTGAAAGTAGTAAAAAAATTCTCTGTTATTCTGATTTTCATCACTTATTTCTTTATTTTTGGACAGCAGTTACCTCATGAAATAACATATATCCCCTTGTGGGTAGAAGATCTAAAAATGGCAGATGTTGTAGTAAGAAATTCAGAGCGGTCGCCGGAATCTTTTAGATTAAATGGAAAATACGGATATCTCTGTCGTAACGGTGAAATTACCTATATGGAAGATCTTTTGTATGGGGTAGCTATTGACGGGAATGGATTTATCAGTTATTCCAGCCAGAATGATGTATTAGTTATTAGAGATATTGACGGTCGGTTTCTAAATACTATAGAACTTACCGGATATCCTTTTTTTTCCGGGGATAGAAGATTTGTAATATCCTATGATAAAAATAGAGTCAGTGAAATTAATAATATTGGAACAGTTGTTTGGCATAAAACATTCAGTTCATCCATTACTGAAGTCTCTGCGACTCCGTCTCTGGTATTTATAGGAAATGTTGATGGTAAATTCAGCCTGATCAACTCTATGGGTGAAATTGCGTTTTCTTATACTGTTAAAACAAGTAGAATCAATGCTGTCTATGGTGGAAGTGTTTCCGAAAATGGTGATTATATTTTAACTGTTTCAGGTATTGGTCCTCAACTAATATCGCTATGGAGTAAAAATAGCGATGGTTATAGAGTAAATGCATCATGGAGGATTGATAAGGAATTACGACGTCATGCCGTTACTGGTTTTTCAGAAGACGGTATGTTTGCTTTTATAGAAGCTGAAGATGAATTATTTATTCTTGAGATCAGGAAAGCTAAATTGAACTCAGTTAAAATTACAGGAAGGCTTCAAAGTATTAATTTTCCAGGTAGTGGAGAAATTGTTCATGTAACAGGACGGGATGATGATGGGCTCTATCTTATAGCGATAGAGACAAGTGGTAATCAATTGTTTTATACCAGATTAACAGGTACGAATTCGATGTT
>DAOWMA010000347.1 GCA_030643345.1 Spirochaetaceae bacterium | reverse complement strand
TCTTGCTGCAATTCATGACATTAATCTTGCGTCAGTTATTGCAGATTCTGTAGCCGTAATGAGAAAGGGTAAAATATTCTGTCAGGGAACTCCTGATGATGTAATTGAGCGAAATATAATTAACAAGGTTTTTTCAGTGGATGTAAATATTATCAATTTTGAAAACAGACCGTTCCTGCTGCCAAAACATCCTGCAGCTGGAATGTAGGAAATCAGAAAAGGCAGAATGTGTCTGGGTGATCCGGTTATATTAAAAAAGTGTAGTAGTTGTGCATATCTATGGAGGATACTATGCAAAGAAAAAAATCACTATTACTGGTCCTGGTTCTCTTTCTTGCAGTCAGTACTTTATGGGCTGGGGGGACAAAAGAGACCCGTCCCGATGAAGCTGCCTCCAGGATGGTTGTTCTCGATGAAACTGGCACAACTGTTACTTTCCGGGAATACAGCGGGAATATCGTCGGGATACCAAAAAATCCTCAACGGGTGATTGCCTGTTTGAACTCGACTCTGGATATCTGGTATATGGCCGGTGGGAAATCACTGGCCAGGGCCAATGGCTCCATCAATGTCCCGGAGGAAGCTGCTGGTCTGCCCCTGCTGGGCCGTTTCGCATCACTAAACACAGAGCTGATGATGGAACTGGAACCGGATTTCCTGATTGTTTCGGAGAACCAACACCATCTGGAGATCAGGGACTTTTTTGCAGCTGACGGAGTTCCGGGGGTTGCTATTAAATACAACACATATGATGATTTCCGGGTTATTCTCGATCTTTTTACCCGATTAACCGGAAACAGGGAACTCTACGAGAAGGAACTGCTTCCCTCTCAACGGAAGGTCCAATCCATTATTGACCAGGTCCCCGAAGGTGAGGCCCCTACAGTCTGTATTCTTTTCAGTTCCACTAAATATGTAAAGGTAGAAACTCAGAATACAGTAACCGGTGATTACTGCGCAAAACTCGGAGCAGAGAATATATACAAGGAAACAACCCTGGAAGGAGCTACCCGGGTTGCCTTAAGCCTTGAGTATATTCTGGAGCAGGACCCTGATATTATCTTTGTAACCACTATGGGAGATGTGGAGAAGTGCCGGGCCAGAGTTGACAAGGATATCACTTCAAGTGATATTTGGGGTGATCTTACCGCTGTTAAGAATAACAGGTTTATTTATCTTGATAAATCATTCTCGGTTTATAAACCAAACAGGGCCTACCCTGAAGCTTTTAAAACTATGGCAGAATATCTCTATCCTGACACTGAATTTATTTTAGAAGAATAAAAGGACACTATATTGCAGCACAACGATATCCGGACACTAACAGGTTATCGGATAACAATACTTATTGCCGGCCTGGGACTGCTTGTTCTCTCATTATTTTTATGTGTAGCCTTCGGCTCCACAAAATTTACCCTTCATGAATTATTCCATTTCATGTTTGTAGATACCGAAGCTGTCAAACATAAGATTATTATGAAGATCCGGCTGCCGCGGTCACTTACAGCAGGGCTGGTCGGGAGCTGTCTGGCAATGGCAGGGTGCCTTTTGCAGGGGATTATGCGTAATCCCCTGGCATCACCAAATATTATTGGAGTCTCGGCAGGGGCAGGATTATCAGCGGTTGTTATTTTTATTCTGTTTCCCGGAATGTACTATCTGGTTACTCCTATTGCATTTATCGGTGCATTTATAACAACCCTTGTTGTTTACACCCTGGCATGGAAAGGAGGCGCCAGTCCGCTGCGTCTTATTCTATCGGGTATTGCCGTATCTTCTTTTTTAGGTGCAGGAAGCAATACACTGATGATTTTCTATCCTGATCGTGTTCAGAATGTAATAGGGTTTATGGTCGGCAGTTTATCTGCCATTACCTGGCAGGATGTACAGGGACTCTGGCCCTATGCACTGGGAGGGTTTATTCTGTCGAATATTCTTGCGGACCAATTAAACATTCTCCTTCTTGGGGATGAAACAGCCGTAAGTCTTGGTGTCAAAGTGGAGCGTGTACGGTTGGCGTTCATTTTTATTGCTTCACTTTTAGCAGCCGCAGCAGTCAGTGTTGTTGGTCTGCTGGGATTTGTGGGGCTTATCGTTCCCCATCTGGCCAGACTTATTATCGGTAATAATGCCCGCTTTCTTATCCCCGGCTCAGCTATTCTCGGTGCCATCATTGTTATGCTCTGTGACCTGATAGGCCGGACCATAATCCGCCCTCTGGAACTTCCTGTGGGTGTTATTATGTCCCTTCTGGGCGCACCTTTTTTCCTCTACCTTCTACGCAGAGGAGGAATGAAAATCGGAGGTCACAAAGGTAAAAAGCCGCCGAAGGAATCTGATAGTGGCCGTTAAAGCAGAGAATCTGTACATCGGATACGGAGATACTCCTGTTATCAGGGATGTTTCTTTAAAAATCCCACAGGGGGCTTTTTGTTCTGTTATAGGTCCAAATGGATGTGGAAAATCGACACTGTTAAAGGCCCTCTCCAGGAACCTGCCTATTAACTCCGGGACTATTGCTATCAATGGTAAATCCTTGAAAAATTACAATACTAAAGTGCTTTCCCGGGAATTGGCATTCCTGGCACAGTCTCCCCATATTCCCGATCAGTTTTCTGTAAAAGATCTGGTTGGTTACGGAAGGTTCCCCCACACAAACTGGATGGGTATTTTAAAATCCAAAGACTATGAAATTATTAATTGGGCTATGGATGTAACTGAGATTACTCAGTTTGCAGAGCGTGAACTGACCAGCCTTTCCGGCGGTGAACGGCAGCGGGTCTGGATTGCCATGGCACTGACCCAGGAAGCGGAGATTCTGCTTCTTGATGAACCCACAACTCATCTGGATATAGCCCATCAGTTTCACATCCTGGAATTAATTCATAAACTAAACAGGGAGATGAACAGGACTGTTCTTATGGTGCTCCATGATCTGAACCAGGCCGCCAGGTATTCAGATTACCTCTACGTTCTGAACAATGGCCGGCTCTATGCCCATGGTGTTCCTGATGAAATAATAACAGAAACTATGCTGAGGGAAGTTTTTTCAATAGATACCAAAGTTATCCGGGATGAAGATAATGACTGTCCCTATTTTATACCTCTCGGGGGTGTCCATAATGAGT
>DAOWMA010000096.1 GCA_030643345.1 Spirochaetaceae bacterium | reverse complement strand
TCTTCCCCCTTCTTTTCCTCATTCATCGCTTCCGCACCGTTTTTCAGGAGGTTAAAAAATACCTGCTGGAGTTGGCCGGGATCGCAGAGTACCAGGGGTATCTCATCATCATATTTCCGGACGATTTTTATATTTCGGAAATCGTAGTTCTTTTTTAAACTATAATCGCTTCTCGTCATCTCTACAGTTTTATCCAGTAATTCCCTTATATCATGGGATGATTTACTGTGTTCTTTTCTTGCAAAACTGAGCATATTGGCAACTATTTCCGCAGCTCTTGAACCTGCTTCCCTAATTCTATCCAACTGATTAAATATTTTTCTCTCTGTAAGAAATGTCCGCATTGCCGAAAGATCCAGCCCAAGTTCTTCGGCTGCTTTGATATTCGCAGGAGAATCTTTTTCCAGACGGTTTGCTATTACCTGGGCATTCTGCATTATTCCGGCCAGAGGATTGTTTATTTCATGGGCCATCCCAGCTGCGAGCCCGCCCAGGGAGAGCATTTTTTCTGATTGTACAAGTGTTTCCTGAAGTTTTCTTCGTTCTGTAGTATTCCTTAAAAAAAGAAGTACAGATTTTTCTCCCTGGAAAATAATGTCTGTCCGTTTTACCTCTACATCCAGTAGAGTTCCATTTTTGTGCATAATTTTGACATCGAGTAGTTCGGGAATTTCTTTTCCGGCAATTCTTGCATCCATTCTCTCCTGAACCAGCGGCCTCTGGTCTTCCTTCACAAAGTCTGTAATGGGTTTATTAAGTAATTCGTTCTGTATAGTATTACCTATGAGTTCAGCAGCAGCTTCATTAACAAATTTGATTAATCCCCCCTGATGGATTATGATCCCTTCCGAACCGCTGTTTACAACAGTAGAATATTTCTCTTCATTTTCCTTAAGTTGAGACATTGTCCTCTTTTTTTGAGTTATTACTTTTCCAAGTATAAAACCGGAAAGAAACAGTAGAACAATGGCAATAATGTAATCTTCATAATTGGCTAATACCAGGGCTCTGTCTAATTTCAGTCCTCTGAAAAAAAATTGGACTATAATTGTAATAATACCAATGAACATCATTAAATAGGCATAAAACTGTTTGTAAGTTATAAGAGCCGATATGACCAGTATTGTGAGTTGAAATGTAGTTGTCATATACACTTCATACAGGTGATAGTCAACCAGAGAAAAAACGACAGTAGATGATAGAATATTTATACCAATAAGAGTCAATGGGGGCGCAATATTAATTCTATTAAACAGTACTAAAACAAGAGCCATACTTATTGTAATGAAAATACAGAGTATCACTGTTGCTATTTCAATTTGAGAGTTTGTGTAAAAGCGGATAGATAAGGCTGCTATAAGTATCCATAAAGTAAGGAGAATCAGAGATAGATTTCTTGCCAGAGCATACTTATCAGGATCCTTGCCTGCATATCTTTTTAATAGAAATTTATCTAATAATTTCATTTATAACCCAATTTTGTAACTATATCAATACCATACTAATACAACAACCCGTTTAATATTACTTCATAACCAGCCTGTTTTCAATAATAATTATTAATTCCTGCCTTCCTGAAATTCAAAAGCAGCATCTGTTACAGGTAAACGTGTGGAAATAAAGCTTGTCTAATCAGATGAATGTTAAGCCTTTCCAGTTATAAAACAAATAGTAGATTCCCAGGGGAAACTTTTGTCTGATAGATACTTAATAAGGGAGACTTTTAACTGTTTTATTTCCTTTTTCCCTATGATACTTACCAGAACAGCACCATAACTATATTCAGATCCATCAGGATCAAACCAGTTTTCAATATCCTTTTTTGTTATTGTTCTCTGTTCCTTGTAGATTTTTTTCTGTGAATTTATCTCGATGTATCCTGCTTCTTTCATCCAGTTTATCAGATCTTTTTCATTCCAGTTTGTCATTGGATTATCATCAGTCTGATAGATATTTTTTTCCACTTTTATCAGCAGATCAATAAGAGCCTGATCTGGTTCATTTGATGCTCCAGTCAACTCTGTTAGTAAGGATGAAAGTCTTGTAGATTCAGAAAGAAGTGTTTCGATGAGAATAGTTTTTCCTCCAGGTGTATTAAGGCTCTGCATATATTTAATATAAGTAAGTTTATTTTCTAATCTGGTCAGAGTATTTCTTCCAATAATTATATCAAAATAAAGCTTCCCCTTATTTTGTTCTGCAAAATCACTTATCTTTTGATTTAATAGTATTGGACGCTCCATTTCAGGGACCTGATTTCCATATTGCTGTAGATATTGCAGAGTGTCCGGGCTGGTTGTAAGTCCGTAGATGCCTCCCTCCCGGGCTCTCCTTGCTGCTTCCCACAACAACAGTCCACTACCGGCATTTATATTCAGAATAATGTGATGGGATCTTATTTCAGCCAGAGTAAAAACCGTTTTTTGGATATCTTTTAGTATTTCACCCCTGCCTTGCTGCAATTTTTCAAACCATCTGTTTCTGTTTTTATCAGGTGGAGATGTTGTTAAAATTTCAGGAAAGGAAGATGGATTTTGTGATTCAATCTGAGCTTCTCTTTTCCTTAATACTACATTTTTTATTTCTGCTTCATATCCTGTGCCTGATGGATTATAGAAGATTTTTCCCTGAAGTGAATCCGGCAGGTACTGCTGGGCAACCCAGTGGTCCCTGTATGCATGGGGATACAGGTATCCCTCACCATGGCCAAAACCTTCCTTGTCTCTCCCTGCATCTTTAAGATGGTTAGGCACCTGGCTGTTTTGTTCTTTTTCTATAGTTTTTAAGGCATCAAAAAATCCCAGAGCGGAATTTGACTTTGGTGCTGTTGCCAGATAAAGAGCTGCATGGGTTAAATGATATCTTCCTTCAGGAAGCCCTACTCTGTCAAATGCAGCAGCAGCAGCCTCTACAATAACCAGACCATTTGGATCAGCTATCCCAACGTCCTCACTGGCGGATATCAGCAATCGCCGGAAGATAAAATGGGGATCTTCACCTGCTTTTATCATCTTTGCCAGCCAGTAGAGGGAAGCATCGGGATCACTGCCTCTTATGGATTTAATAAATGCACTTATTATATCAAAGTGGTAATCTCCCTCTTTATCATAAAGGACAACTTTCTTTTGTATGCTTTCTTCAGCCGTTTCCAGGGATATTACTATTTGGGAATTATCCTTCGGTGGAAATGTATCACCGGTAGTTTCAACTGCGAGTTCAATTGCATTCAGGAGTGATCGTGCGTCTCCGTTTGCTATATCTACAAGATGTTCAAGGGCTCCGGTTTCAAATTCTATACTATACTTTCCATAACCTCTTGCTGCATTTCCTAAAGCCTGTAAAGCGATATTTTTTAGATTATCTTTTGTAAGTTCCTTAAGCTGGAAAATTCTGGATCTGCTGACAAGAGCGGAGTTAACTTCGAAATATGGGTTTTGGGTAGTTGCCCCAATTAGTATTACTGTCCCGTTTTCAACCCAGGGCAGAAGGGCGTCCTGCTGAGCTTTGTTCCAACGGTGAATTTCATCGACAAAAAGTATAGTCCGTCTGCCGTGGAGGGAAAGTCTTTCTTTTGCCTTGTCAATTTCTTCTCTAAGTGTTTTTACCCCTGACAGGACTGCATTCATAGATGTGAAAACACTTTTTGTTGAGTTTGCAATAACCCTGGCAAGGGTTGTTTTACCTGTTCCAGGAGGACCATAGAAAATAAGTGATAAAAGCTGATCTGCCTGAATCATTCTGCGCAGGAGGTGTCCTTCGCTTACGATATGCTCCTGCCCAATATACTCTTCAAGGGTAAGAGGTCTCATTCTGTAAGCAAGAGGTTGATGCTGTATATCATTTGATGAGGTAAAAAGATCCATATAAATCAGTGTACAGTAAACAGGGAACAGTGAACA
This sequence comes from Spirochaetaceae bacterium, assembly GCA_030643345.1. Taxonomy (GTDB): domain Bacteria; phylum Spirochaetota; class Spirochaetia; order B11-G9; family B11-G9; genus JAJRQE01. The sequence continues at coordinate 3,451 of DAOWMA010000096.1, read as the reverse complement.
GGTAACAGAATTCTGCTAACTGTAAATATTGTTACTAAATTGTTACTTGCTTTTTTTTCAGATTATGATTTAATAGTGTATGGTCTCAGAAATGGAAAAATCCGGCACTAAACTCATCACCTTGAAATTATCCCTTACAAAACTGCGGTATCGTACCTATTATATAATGGCAATGGTTTTTCTTGTTGTCTTTGCTTTCCTGGTAATTGCGCCGCTTATTCAGATAATTATTACATCCTTTACTTTCGGACGTAATGATCTTCGAATGGTAAGAGGAGCCAGAGTAGGTGCATTTACATTTTACCATTACAGCAGAGTGTTTATCGGCCGTCTGGCTCACGCACTTTTTTATAAACCTTTTATTAATTCACTTATAGTGGGAGCAGGAGTAACTACCCTTTCTATGATAATAGGGTCGTTGCTGGCCTGGGTGCTAATAAGGACAGATATTCCTTATAAGAAATTTCTAAACAGTGTCATAGTTATTCCCTATATGATGCCTTCCTGGGTTATGGCCCTTGCCTGGTTGTTAATATTTAAAAACACCCGGACCGGCGGATCTTCGGGAATGTTTACAGCTGTTTTTGGTATTGTTCCCCCCGACTGGGTATCTTACGGGCTTTTCCCTGTTATTGTTTGTTTAGGGTTTCATTACTATGCCTATTCTTTCCTTCTGGTTTCCGGTGCACTGGCTACAATTGACTCGGAGCTGGAAGAAGCAGGATCTCTAAGCGGTTTAAATCGAATAAGTGTACTTAAAAAAATTACATTTCCCCTTGTATTACCCGCTTTGGGTTCATCCTTTGTGCTTACTTTTTCCAGAAGTATGGGGACTTTTGGTACTCCGGCGCTCCTGGGGCTTCCTGTTCGCTTTTTTACTATTCCTACACAGATCTATGCCTCGATTAATGCTCGTAACAAGGGAGATGCCTTTGTTCTTGCACTGGTCCTTGTAGTTCTGGCTGCAGGTGCTATCTATATTAACAGTAGAATTATTGGAAAAAGGAAGAGCTTTGTAACTATGGGAGGCAAAGGATTTCGTAGCAGATTGAATAAACTCGGCAAAATGAAAATACCGGTATTAATTCTAGTTGCAATTTTCCTACTTATAATAATTGTTCTTCCTGTAGTACTCCTTACCTGGAATACATTTATGCGTCTTCCGGATGATTATTCTCTGTCAAATTTGACTACGCATTTCTGGATAGGAGACAGCGATTATGAACTTGCCAGCGGCCAGGAGGGTATATTTAAGAATGAAGGTATTTGGGGTGGAGTTATAAACAGTCTTAAACTTGGTGTTCTTGCAGCGGTCCTAAATGCATTTATGGGTCTGTTAATAGGATATGCTATTGTACGAAGCAGAGGAACCCGCATGTCAAAAGCTCTGGAGGCTGTTTCTTTTGCTCCCTATGTATTTCCAAGTATTGCCATGGGAGCAATATACTTAAGTATGTTTGCTCATCCCTTTGGGCCTATTCCTGCCTTATACGGTACTTTTTATCTAATTCTTCTTATAGTCATTGTTAAAAATATGCCTTTCTCCTCCAGGACAGGTATAAGTGCTATTCTGCAGATAGATAAATCCCTTGAAGAGGTGGCCCAAACTGAAGGTATTCGATGGTTTACCCGTTTTAGAAAGATTATTTTTCCTCTTTCAAGGAGCGGTTTCTTTTCGGGAATGATTCTTACTTTTATTACATCCATGAGGGAGTTGTCTTTGATTATTCTGCTTGTTACTCCTAGTACAAGACTTCTGACCTCCATTATTTTTGCTTATAACGATCAGGATATGGTCCAGCATGCAAATGGAGTGACCCTTGTTTTAATGATAATAATTGTCAGTGCAAATTTTATTGTAAGAAGGTTTTTTAGGGCCGGGAGTGTCCTTGGTATTAAAGAATCCTGATTACTTGAAATTATATATTATAAAAGGAGTGCATTATGGGTAAAAGAATTTTTATTTTACTGGCCATTTTTATGGTCCTGGGCAGTGGTATTAATATGTTTGCTGTTGGAGCTAAAGAGGAACCTGTTGATTATCCTGAAGAGATGGACGCATGGCTTCAGGAAGCCATGCTTGGACCATATGAAGGTGAACAGGACTGGGACGAAATAGAAAGGCTGGCAAATGAAGAAGGAGAACTGGTAATTTATTCTTCTTCATCCCGAGTTGAAAAAGTTGCTGCCGTATTTGAGGAGAAATATCCTGGGATCAAGGTTATGAGTCATGATCTTGGATCAGTGGGTACTGTAGAAAAAACAATAAGTGAACAGGATGCAAATCTATTTAATTCGGATCTTATTACAACCGGAGGATCCGGTCTGGTTATACACGAATTGTTGAACAATTATAGACTTGTTAATTTTGTTCCATCTATGTTTGTGGATCAGATTCCTGAAGAGTACAGAGAACCCCTTTTAAACAGAATTGTTGAGGGCTATGTATTGATGTATAACAGGGAATTTTATGGAGACACACCTCCAATTTCAAATATTTGGCAGCTGACAGAGGAAAAATGGAGAGGCAAGGTTGTTTTAAAAGATCCAATGGCTTCCCTTACTAATAAAATGGGCCTATGGACCATGGTCCAGCATGCAAAAGAGTTTGAAAAAGCCTATAAAGAGCTGACAGGTAAAAAAATTGAACTGCATGAAGGTGTTCCTGATGCAGGGTATGAGTTTGTATACAGACTTCTTCATAACGATCTAATTATTTTAAGTTCCGGCAGCAAGGTAGCGAAGGCCTCTGGTGCAAAGGGGCAGACTAATCCTCCAATTGCAATCACCGGTTACACATATATCAGATATAATGCTTCAAAGGGCTATGTAAATGCATTGGTTACTCCTCTGACACCCTTTGAAAATATTATAACACCTGTATATACAGCTATTGCCCGTCAGGCAGCTCATCCAAATGCGGCAAAACTGTTTACAGCATTCTTGCTTGGCGATATTAGTATTACTATGGATACAAAATTCGCTGAACCCTATAATGAAGGTGAGAGTGCCAGGCTTCTTCAGGGTCTTGGCCCCTATTATGAACCAGGTTCAAAAAGCCCGAGAGATACTGTTCCTGTAGCTAAAGGGGGCGAGAAGTGGTTCGATCTTGACAGCTGGGTAGTTGATCCTGATTTTATGTGGGATGAGGGATTAAAGGTCCAGGATTTCTGGGTCCAGGAAGTTGGTAATTAAAAAGGAAAGATCTTGGATAAGATAGTACTTTCGAATATAAGTAAATCGTACAGCGGAGTTGTCGCTGTACGTAATTTAACGCTTGATATCAGGGAAGGTGAGTTTCTCACCCTCCTTGGTCCTTCGGGCTGCGGGAAAACCACAACCCTGCGGATGATAGCCGGTCTTGAAGATCCAAATGAAGGTGAAATCATTGTAAGTGGTAAACCCTTTTACTCAATAAATAAGGGACTTTATGTTCCGCCGGAAAAGAGGG
>DAOWMA010000001.1 GCA_030643345.1 Spirochaetaceae bacterium | reverse complement strand
TGGTTCAGGAGATGCAATAGGCGGAAGACCGGGTTTCGATGGAATGGGACAAATACAGGAAAAATTTCTTGAAATGTCGAATGTTTCTGTCGTAACTGAAATGGTTAACATGATAGTTGCGCAAAGAGCATATGAACTTAATTCCAAGGCTATACAGACTTCCGATACAATGCTTGGTATTGCAAATAATCTTAAGAGATAAATCAGAGAGGTAACAGATGATTATAAGCAGTGATTCCCTGACAGCTATGAATAGAATGACTATCTCAAATACAGGTCCGTCCGGACGTGCAGGAGTTTCCTCTCTGGAAAGAAACCTGCAGACAAAAAATGACGATAAAATTAAACAGGCATGCAGTGATTTTGAAGCTATATTTATTAAACAAATGCTCGATTCAATGAGAAAGACAGTTGAAAAAACATCTCTCCTGGGTGGAGGTATGGCCGAGGATATTTTTGAAGATATGATATATGATGAGTATGCAAAAAAAATGAGTAATACAGGCAATTTTGGTCTTAAGGATATGCTGTACAGACAGCTGAGTACAGAAAGTAGTGAAATTATAATTAAGTAATAAATACAATGTGTATAATAAAACATACAATAAGTCGATAATACCTTTCAAAAAAGATAAGAAATAAAATAACTCCTTGTATTGTAAGTAATTAAAAAGATAAATATTTCTTCACTTAAATTGGCACGGAATTTGCTTGTAATTAGCAGGAGTTATGCATGAATGCGAAGAAAGAAGCAGAAGATAATACATTAAAAACTTATTTCAGACAGATTCAGCGTAGTGCATTACTAAGTTTTGATGAAGAGCTGGAGCTTTCCCGTAAAATACAAAATGGTGATGAAATTGCAAGGCAGCGGTTAATTGAGGCAAATCTTCGACTTGTTGTAAAGATTGCCAAGTCTTATGTTACCCCTGATGTAAGTTTCCTTGATGTTGTGCAGGAAGGAAATCTTGGACTTATCAAAGCCGCTTCAAAATATGATTATAAAAAGAATGTCAGGTTTTCTACCTATGCAGCCTGGTGGATAAAACAATCAATAGTAAGAGCTCTTTCAAAAAAAAGAAGGACAATCAGACTGCCTCACAGAAAAGAAGAGCTTCTTAAAAATATTCAAAAAACCTATTATTTGCTTAATCAGGAGCTTTCAAGAAAACCTTCAATAGAAGAGATCTCTTTTGAGTTGAATGAAGATCCTGAAGATGTTGCGGATCTTATTAACTCTGCAGGAGTAGTTTTTTCTCTGGACAGCACCTTTTCTGATGATTCAGGTACTCTAATGGATATATATGAAGATAAATCATATGATCCTGATGAAGAGCTAATGAAGAAAAGTTTCAGAGAAGAGACAATGAAATTTCTGGAACGTCTGTTGGAAAAAGAAAAACAAATTTTATTGTACAGATTTTCATTTTATGGTGGTAAAAAGTACACCCTTAAGCATATTGGAGAAGAAATGGGTATTTCTCCCGAAACTGTACGTCAAATTGAAAAACGGGCTATAAAGAAACTTCGGGAACATGCCGTTGAATTAAAAGAGTATATTTATAACTAAGCAAGGTTTAAGGTTGACGAAAAATAAAAATAATAATAGCCTCAGGCAGATGGAAAAGAAAAGACTGAAAGCAGTAGTAATATTGCTTTCAGTTATTTTAGTTTTGCTTTTTTTTGCAATACTGCTCCTTGAGGATAAAACAGGAACTTCTGACAGTTTTGAAGAGTCCGAAACTTTAATGGATACCAGTGAGCAGAAAGAACCGGAAGTAATTCAGAAGAAGATTGTTTCTGATCCTGAAAAGGTGGTAGAAAGCCCAAAAGGGGTTCTTTATTTTGTAATTGATGATGTGGGTAATAATGTCTTTCAGCTGGAACCTTTTCTTAAGTTGCCTATGAAAATTACATTTGCAGTTCTGCCGGGTTTAAAATATACTGAGGAAGCTGTTAAACTTATTATAGGGGCAGGGAAGGATTATATTATTCACCAACCTATGGAAGCAGTAGGTGGGCAGAACCCCGGGCCTGGAGCTTTGCTTATAGGAATGGATGAGGAACAGGTAGCCGCGGTACTTACAGATAATCTTAAGGATTATCACGGGGTCAGGGGGATGAATAATCATATGGGGTCTGCTGGTACTGCAGACCCTGAGTTAATGAGTAATTTGTTTAAAGTACTAAAAGAGAAAGATATGTTTTTTCTCGACAGCAGAACAACAGCAAAATCTGTCGGACGTATAGCTGCTGAAGCAGTTGGAATACCATTTGCAGAGAGGAGTATTTTTCTGGATAATAGTAAAGAAAGAATATCAATACTGGGGGCTGTCGAAAATGGCCTTAATATAGCCGAAAAAAAAGGTCATGCAATAATGATTGGACATATCTGGACCGAAGAATTAGCAGATATTCTTCTTGATCTGTATCCGACCCTTTTAGAGAATAATTATGCATTAAATAATCTTACAGATCTATTTATTGGAAAGGAGTTTGATGAAGATTCTTGGTATTGAAACTTCCTGTGATGAATGTGCCGCCTCGGTTGTAGAAGACGGAAAAAAGGTCCTAAGCAATGTAGTTGCTACCCAAATTGAATTACATAAACCCCATAATGGAGTTGTACCTGAAATTGCGTCCCGCCTTCATACAGAATGGATTATATCGGTAGTCAGGGATTCTATAGATCAGGCAGGTCTTAACCTTAAGGATATCGATGGGGTAGCTGTTACCAGTCGTCCGGGTCTTGTAGGTTCACTTTTAGTTGGTTTGAGTTTTGCAAAAGGGCTTGCTTTATCTCTGGAGAAACCATTTATTGGTGTTGATCATATACGGGCTCATCTCTATGCTCCTTATCTTGAACAGACAATAGAATATCCTTATCTTGGAGTACTTGTATCCGGTGGGCATACAGTAATCAGCAGAGTTACAGAATTCGATGAGATGGAAGTTCTTGGTACTACTATTGACGATGCCTGCGGGGAGGCATTTGATAAGGTAGCCAAATTTTATGAACTTGGGTATCCGGGAGGGGTTGCCATTGATCGTCTGGCAAAAGAAGGAGATTCATCAGCTTTTACTTTTCCGGATCCCTCTCTGCATAAAGGTGATCATAAATACGATGTATCATATTCAGGATTGAAAACTGCTGTTGTAAACCAGCTGGATCGGTTTAGAAATGGAGCTGCTGAGAAATCAAAGGAAAATATTGCTGCAAGTTTTCAGAAGGCAGCTGTTGATATACTTATGCGAAGGGTTAGACGGGCATTAAAGGATACCGGGCTAACACGGGTAGTCGCAGGTGGTGGTGTTGTTGCAAATTCACTTCTTAGAAAGGAATTGCTGGAATTGAAGGGGATAGAAACCATCATTCCTTCCATGTTACTGTGTACAGATAACGGTGCTATGATTGCAGGTATCGGTTATCACTACCTGAAAAGGGGAATAACATCCGATTATTCCATGACTGCCTCTGCAAGAGTACAGGCCTTCAGAAAAAAATATCCGTAGGGGCGATTCATGAATCCCCCCTACGGATCTCTTTATATCCTCATTTGAATCATATAATTTGGGTTTATCCTGATAACCTATATGAAGCAGGTTCCCGGATGTCTGTTTTTAATACCAAGACAGGTGTGCAGATTGGAACTTCCAAGATCAAGATCTATTGCAATTACAGTTTTTCCTTTATTTGCAAGAGCAATACCAAGATTCGCGGTAAAAATGGTTTTTCCCACACCGCCTTTTCCACTGGCAATAGGGATAATAGTATTCATGTATATAAAAATAGATTATACTCATATAAAAATCAAACCATTTTTTAATAAGGAATTGATATGGCTGATGAATTCAATCTTGATGAAGCAATACGTAAGGTTAAGGATTTTCCCAAAGAGGGTATTGTTTTTTATGATATAACAAGCATTCTTTCAAATCCTGCTGCTTTTAAGTTTTGTATTTCAGAGATGGTAAAAAAGTATAAAGATACTGATATCGATGGTATTGTGGCTGTAGAAGCACGGGGGTTCCTTTTTGCCTCTCCCTTAGCTGAACAACTTGGCATCCCTCTTATTCTTGCAAGGAAAAAAGGTAAGCTTCCGGGAAAGACGATGGAGAAGAGTTTTGCTCTGGAATATGGTGAAGATGTAATACAGATACAAAAAATTGATATCGAAAAGGGTGATAAAATATTATTGGTTGATGATCTGGTAGCGACATGTGGTACTTTAAAGGCAGCAGCTGAACTTATCGAGTCTTTCGGAGCTGTTGTTAAGGAAATTTTTTGTGTTATTGGTCTTCCTTTTTTAAATAATTTCGAACCACTTAATAATTATAAGCTAACTACTCTGATTAATTATGAAAATGAAACGATGTCTTGACAAAATACAGGGCATTAGTTAAATTACCACGGTATCCGATCTAATCGGATGGCTGCACTGGCCTATTGTGTAATTGGTAGCACAGCGGATTCTGGTTCCGTCAGTGAGGGTTCAAGTCCTTCTAGGCCAGCTTCTGGTCCCTTCGTCTATCGGCTAGGATGGAAGATTCTCAGTCTTCAGAGAGGGGTTCGATTCCCCTAGGGACTAAAAAAGACTCTCGTTCAGAGAGTCTTTTTATGTTATAATCTAATCAATGGAAGAGAAATCAGTATTTAACAGGCTAATAGCCGGGCTGACTCAGGCTGAAAGACTCGAAATGATCAATAAAATGCATTATATTGCCCCGATTAATGATCTGCCTTTAAAAGAGGAGGTTTTGGAAGAGGAATATGATCACGAAAAAAGTTATCATAACTTCAGTTTTTTTGAAAAGATAATCATTTTCTTTACAGTTTTATTTTCTTCCCGGGAGAAGGAAAAAGTTATTGAGAACCTGTCAATGGATAAACTTTCCAGGAAATTGGAAAAAAGCAGTCCTGGTTTAATTAACTACAGCAGGAAAATATTTCTTAATAATTTTTTAGTCAGAATTGAAAAGCTTCAGGAAAGTTTGGCTGTCTTTAGAAATACTCTATCTTTAATTCTACGATCAAATGAAAACGAGTTTATTGCCTTTCTTGTAGGGCTCCGTTTTCCGGAAATAGAAGCAAAGCTGCTAAATGAAATTGATCCTGAAAAGGTATCAGAAAATTTTAATTTTGAAAATTCATTTCAGCTTAAAAGGCATATTGAATTCAGAATTGATGAAATATTAGCTGAAATTGATTCAGATAAAAAAAAGATTATTTACCGGGAAATAAAAAATCTGCATGTATTAAATACACTTGCAGTTTTTAATTTCGAAAAGATTATATCAGCTTTTACAACTGCAGATGGGGAAGAAAGTACTGTCTGTAGTTTTATTGATATCCGTAAATCCCTTCATCAGCTTCTTGATACCCTTTTCAGCTTAAATGTTTCACCATCAACAGATACATTAGATGCAGTTTTTATGTTTGGGTACGGATTGTCCAACTCTGAGGATGTTTCTGATTTGGAAAATATCTTAAAAAATAATCTTGAGGAAGCAAATAGAACATTAAATACGATTCGTAAATTTAATTCCGAAATACCCCTGGAATCCATTCTTTGTCTTGTAAACCGGAATATGAACTTTCATCCTGTCCATATAGGTGGTGCAGAGGATTGGTATGCTCTTTTTAGACGTTTCTGGTTTAAAAGATTTGATAAAATGATGGATGAATATACAAAGGGAGAGAAGAAGCAGCAGCTTGAAGAGGAAGCAGAGTTTTTTCTGAATATTTCAAGTAAACCTGTATTACATAATTATAAGACTGGCTTATGGGATGAAAAATTACATGTTAAATATGAAGTAAGTGCAGGTTTTATTAATGCCTTTCTGGAAGATGTTTTTATCAGGACGTTGAATAAACCTCTTAAGCTGGTTCTTATTGATGGTCAGTTCTACAAAGAGCAGAATCGTACGGATTATAATAAATCTTATCGGACAATAACTGATACTGTAGATGAATTTATTATAATTGATAATAATCTTGCCGCTGGAGGGGAATATTTTCAGCTGGTTGAAAATATAAGATCCGAAAATAGTGAAAAAGAGTCCTGTATCGAACAAATTAATGAGGTAATGGATTCCATTGACAAAGAAATTGAGAAGATAATTGTAAATTTCAATACTGCCATGGGTTTACTAATTGATGTTATTTCAGGGATAGTGCAGGGAGATATGGGAGGAGTATACGATACTCTGTCAAATTTTGGATATATAGGTAAGGGTGAAAATAAAAATCTGATTGCTCAACTGAGTGATATTCGGTTCCGTCTGGATGAAGCACGAAATATATCTCATCAGCTATATGATATGGAAAGTAATTTTGGCTCCTGAAATGGTTGCACTGATTAAAAAAATTAAGTAGGGTGGCAATCCTGGGAGCAATTGATGAATGATATAAAGATAGAATGGAAAATTAAACTGGAAAAGGCCTTATTTTCCATTGCTGAGCTTCAGGGTTTTAAGCTGAACAGGGAGCAGATAAATCTTATAGTGGAAAAACCCCCGAAGCCGGAGATGGGTGATATTGCATTTCCTCTATTCCCATTAGCAAGACTTTTTAAGAAGAACCCTGCAGATATTGCCGGGAATTTAAAATCTTTTTTTGAAGAAAATGATCCTGAAGCTGCTGCATCTATTAACATTACAGGACCTTATATAAATATTAGAATAGATCTCTCCGATCTTACTGAAAAAGTTATTGATAATATTCTCCGAAATGAAAGTACCTTTGGTAATACAGCTAATTTTCGGGGTCAGAAGGTAATGGTTGAATTTTCCTGTCCTAATACCAATAAACCACTGCATCTTGGTCATTTACGAAATGACTCTATTGGAATGAGTGTCGCAAAAATAATGGCCGCCAATGGTGCTGAAGTACGCAGGGTTAATCTTATAAATGATCGTGGTGTTCATATATGTAAGTCGATGCTTGCGTATAAAACATTTGGAGAGGGTTCCACACCTGAAAGCACTGGAATAAAAAGTGATCATTTTGTGGGCGACTATTATGTAAAGTTTAACCAGTGGTCAAAGGAAGATCCGGATGCGGAAGCCGGAGCCAGAACGATGTTGAAGGACTGGGAAAACGGGGTAGAAGATATTAAAGATCTCTGGGAAATGATGAATGGCTGGACTATATCCGGGATAAAAGAAACCTATGAAAAAACCGGTATCGCTTTTGATGAATACTATTTTGAGAGTAAAACCTATAAGGAGGGACGTGGAGAGGTCCTTAAAGGCTTTGAATCCGGTGTTTTTTACAAAGAAGATGACGGTTCCATCTGGGCGGACCTTTCAGAAATAAATCTGGATAAAAAAGTTCTTTTAAGAAGTGATGGAACATCACTCTATCTTACCCAGGATATTGGTACCGCTATTGCCAGGCACAGAGACTGGACTTTTGAGAAGTTAATCTATGTGGTAGGTTCAGAACAGCAGTATCACTTTCAGGTACTGTTTCATATATTAAAGAAGCTTGGATTTGACTGGGCAGATAATCTTCATCATCTCTCTTATGGTATGGTAAATCTTCCTGATGGAAAGATGAAGTCCAGAGAAGGGACTGTAGTGGATGCTGACGATCTTGTACAGGAGCTGACAGAGATTGCAAAAGCAGAAATTACAGCCAAGGACAGGACAGCTCTGGTGGATAATCTCCAAAAGACATCTGAATCTGTGGCCCTTGCTGCATTAAACTATTATCTCCTGCAGATTTCACCTGCAAAAGACATGATATTTGATCCGTCGGAATCTATCTCTTTTTCCGGTAATACCGGTCCCTACCTGCAGTACATGGGTGCACGTATAAGCAGCATGCTCAGGAAGTATGAGGAGCGTAAAGATGACTTTAAGGGCGGTGAGTTTAAGCCGGGGATACTCGACCTTGAACAGGAACGTGAAATAGTAAAAATGTTATCAACTTTTCCGGAGATTGTTGAAGATGCGGGGGAAAATATGAATCCTTCTGTAATAACCTCGTATCTGTATGACCTGTCCAAAATATTCAGCCGCTATTATCACGATATCCCGATACTCCAGGACCCTGATAAGGATATTGTTGTAAGCCGTATTACACTTGTAAGAGCTGTTCTCCAGGTATTGAAAAATGCATTCTATCTGGTGGGAATACCGTATCTTGAGAGAATGTAGGGCGTTACCCCGGTGCCCGGGGTCAGGCTATCCGCTTGAACTCCTCCCGAATTGATTAACGGGACCACATTTTGATTTGGTGCGTACAGACGCAAGATTTTGCGTCTCTACAGCTGCATACAACCACGGTGCGGGGTACCGCTACTATCCTTAACGCTTTAGGGTTTCATTATCTGGTCCATAAAATAAATATACTATCAATTGAGTTTGAGAGCGATACTTGGGTTTGTTTATCTTAAATGAAGAGATCTTTGGCAAAATAATTACTTGAGAAATTGGTGTTTATAAAACAGGAATTATACCTATTTCCCAATTTTTCCCTTCATTTCTATCAATTTTTCCCTGGAAAGACCAGTAATTTTTGAAATAAATGAAATATCTGCATCCGCTTCAAGCATTTTTACAGCTGTTTCTTCAATACCCTGTTCAATACCCTGTTCAATACCCTGTTCAACACCCTGTTCTATAAGTTTTTCATCATGTTCTTTTAGTTTTGTAGCAAACATCGATTTTACCTCCGTTAAAGATTCTAATTTTATAGAAATACTCTCTTTATCAAAATTGCTTTTTAAACCGGATAGATAGTTGTTAAACCAATCTACAAGCTCTTGTATAATAGAAAGATTTTCATTTTTAATAATTTCCATAAGTATATCTATTTCATTTTCAAGTTCCAAAGGGCTTGAATTCTCAATATAAAATATAGCAGAAACAGCATTTTTTATTTTTATAAGACTCGTAAAGTTCCATTATATATCTTAAGAAACGTACCGGCATAAATTTATCTACAGTGGACTGAAATTCAAGCAATAAAAAGATATAGATAGTTTTTCCCTTAAACTGAATAGTAAAAATAAGATCAGATTCTTTTTCATTAAAATCGGCATTGATAAAACTTTTTTCTACTCGTTTAAGTGTAGAAAAATCCAAATCTTTAATAAAGGATTCATTGACGAAAGATTCTAAAAGCTTCTGTATAAAATATGGATGAGAGAATATTCGTTTGTATCTTCTGTCATGTTCGAAAGCCATAAAGTAAATATACTATCAATTGAGTTTGAGAGCAATACTTGGGTTTGTTTATCTTAAATGAAGAGATCTTTGGCAAAATAATTACTTGAGAAATTGGTTAATGTGTCTTAAAATAAATTGCGATAACACTTGCAAGAGGAGTCCATCATGCCATTCTGTAACGATTGCGGAAAAGAAATTAAAAGTGACAGCAACATTTGTACATGTTGTGGGGCAGATTTCGTTTAACCTTTGTTTGATTGAATTATTTTAATTGATATTATTAATCATTTTATTGGAATAAGGATGGAGCATGCACTACACAGCAAAAACAGACATCGGTAAACGCTATTCACACAATGAGGATTTTTATATGTTGCCGGACATTACGGAAGGAGTCGGTACATCCCAAAACGGTCATCTATTTGTTCTATACGATGGTATGGGTGGAGGAAATGCCGGAGAAGTAGCTTCTCAAATGGCTTTCACCTGGCTGTTTGACGATTATTACAAAACACCGGACGAAGCTTTTCCAAAATTAGTAAAAAAAGTAAATGATAAGCTTTATAATCTGTCCTTAAAATACAAACAGTACGATGGAATGGGAACTACTCTGGTTACAGCTCTTTTTAAGGATAATGTAGTGGATCTCTACAATGTAGGAGATAGTCGGGGATATCTGTTTAGAAATGGGAAACTAACACAGCTTACAGAGGACCAGTCTGAAGTTTGGGAACTATATAAAATGGGGCAGATAGAAAAGAGAGATATTATTTCCCACCCCCGGAATCATATTATTACTCAGGCATTGGGTTTGGATAAGTCTAATTTTCACTATCTTTATTTTCCTTTTATTATCTTTTGTTAGTTAATAATGTTTAATTTACTAATATTACCTTTATTTTAATACAAAAAGCAATAAACCCTATATTAAATACTGATATCTGAATGTAAAGCATTAAAACATAAAAAAGTTTGCCATCTGCATTAAGGATAGCAGCGGAAATCCCGTACCGTGGTTGTATGCCGCGATAGAGACGCAAAATCTTGCGTCTGTACGCACCAAAACAAAATTGTAATCGTGTTAATCAAATCCGGGCGGAATTGCAGCGAATAGCCTGACCCTGGTAGGGGCGGACCTTGTGTTCGCCTCTATCCAGGGTAATGCCCAGGAAATTCAAAAATCATAACCTGGGAATCATTGATCTACCGTAAAGAACAACCCGAGTATTGACCAGAGAGAGCCTGTTATGCTATATAGTACCCTAGTTGATTTTGTAATAATTGAGGTTTAGCAGATGTACGCATTAGTGGAAATTTTGGGAAAACAATACAAAGCAGAAAAAGATGCAGTCTTGAAGATTGATAAAGTAGATGCAGAAAATGGATCGGTACTGGAATTTGATTCCGTGCTTCTTCTTAATAATGATGGTAAGGTTAAGGTTGGTACCCCTTATGTAAAGGGTGTGAAGATCTCTACAACTGTAGAAGACCATCGTAAGGATAAAAAAGTTACTATTATCAAGTTTAAGAGAAGAAAGGGATATAGAAGAAAACAGGGACATCGACAAAACTATACCTATGTTAAGGTAAATGAAATAGCAGGAGTTTAGTTATTTCTTGATAGATGTGACTTTGTGGCTGGATTTAAGCGGATGTCTCTTCAGGATTGATGCTTCCGGTCATTCCGGCTCTGCTGAGGCTGGTAAGGATATTATCTGTGCAGCAGCTTCTACTTTGCTTCGGACAGTTTCCAGGACTTTGGAGATGGAACCTTCCATCAGTATTGAAGGAAGTGCAGAGGAAAAAGGTGAGTTACATTTTAGTATATCTTTACTTGAAGGGTATGAAAAAGATTGGCTTCGGGGCGTAAGCGCATTTACTGTGGTCGGCTTGAAGGATTTGGCTTTGGAGTATCCTGATTACTGCAGGATCAGTCTGAGAAGAACTGATTCGAATTGAATTGATAAGAAGGAGATAAATAATGGCACATAAAAAAGGTGGCGGTAGTACTAAAAACGGAAGGGATTCCGCATCCCAGCGTCTGGGTGTTAAAAAGTCCGGTGGACAGCCTGTAAAAGCCGGTGAAATTATTGTTCGTCAGAGGGGTACTAAATTTCACCCTGGAATTAATGTAGGAAAGGGCAAAGATGATACTTTATTTGCTAAGGCAGCCGGAATGGTCATGTTTAAGCAAAAGGCAAATAGAAAGTATATAAATATCGTTCCTATCGTTTAGCTATAGTTATTTAGGTAAATTAAGAGTTTAAGATGATAGGTTTTGCAGATGAGACCTTTATTGATGTTTCTGCCGGAAACGGCGGTGACGGATGTGTTTCATTTAGGAGAGAGAAGTATGTTCCACTTGGAGGTCCTGACGGAGGCGATGGTGGAACAGGCGGAAGTGTTTTATTTGTTGTAAAAAATAATTTAAAAACACTGGCCCATCTCAAACAAAAAAGAGTCTATAGAGCCGAAAACGGGCATCAGGGGGCAGGCCGTCGAAGACACGGAAGTGACGGTAAAGATTCTGTAATTTTGGTGCCTCCCGGCACAATTATAAAAGATCCTGACACAGGCGAAATACTCAAAGATCTGACTGGTTTTGAAACATGGGTTTTTCAGCATGGAGGTAAGGGGGGGCTTGGTAATCAACATTTTGCAACTTCCCGAAAACAGGCTCCAAGATATGCACAGAGGGGAAAGGTTGCCAGCGGGAGACGTCTCCATATCGAACTTGCTATTATAGCAGATATCGGCCTTGTTGGACTGCCTAATGCAGGGAAATCATCTCTTTTAAATGTTCTTACAAATGCAAACCCAAAAATTGGCGCATATCCTTTTACTACAAAAATACCGAATTTGGGTGTTATGCAGACTTCAGGAAGGGATATTATAATTGCCGATATTCCGGGTATTATTGAGGGAGCATCTGCCGGAGCTGGAATGGGATTTAAATTTTTAAAACACATTTCCAGAACAAAGGCCTTAATATTTCTTATAGACTTAAGTTCTGATGACTGCGGGGAAGTTTTTAGTGTTCTTTATAAGGAACTTGAAGAGTTTGCACCGGATCTGGTAAAAAAATCGAGACTTATTGTTGGGACGAAGACAGATCTTGAAGAAACTGAAATAAATCTTGATAAACTAAAAAAAACTCTTCCGAACGAGAAGGTTCTTGGAATTTCAGTTTATTCCCGGGAAGGTTTGAAAGATTTAGAGAAAAAATTTCAGCAAATTATTGGAGATTAAATTGAGAACGATTATTATCGGAGGTTCATTCAATCCGGTACATAATGGACATTTGTATCTAAGTGAGGAATTAAAAATACAAATGGGGTACGAACGGGTGATATTTATACCCTCAAATATTTCGGCCCATAAATCAAGTGATGAGCTGGTTTCTTCTGATAATCGTATTAAAATGTTGGAATTAGCTTTAACTGATAGTGACTCTCTTATCGATCTTTGTGAGATAGAACGGGGTGGTGTTTCGTACATGATCGATACTGTAAAATCAGTAAAAAACAGATACAGGGTTTCAGGAAGGATTGGTCTTTTTATTGGAGACGATCTGGTAAGTGGTTTGAAAGACTGGCATAATGTGAAGGAATTACTTGATCTTGTTGATATTATAGTTGCCCACAGAGATTCAGATCCTGAGCTGGAAACTGGTTTAATTTATAAATATATTAGTAATGTTACAATTAATATATCTTCAACTGATATTAGAGAGCGAATAAAAGCAGGGAAGGCCTTTAGGTATCTTATTCCGGAAAGTGTGTATAATTATATATTGGATAGAGGTTTGTACAGAAACAATGTATAATAAAATACGAAAATATGTTGAAATGAATTTGAGTATCCCCAGGCTTGATCATTCACTATCGACAGCAATGATATGTGTGGATTTATGCAGTCGCTTTGGACTTGATGAAGATAAAGGCAGAATTGTCGGTATCAGCCATGATATTGCCAGAGAACTTCCTGTGGATGATAAAAGAATTACTTTACTTAAAGATGGATATCTTGTTTCAGAGGAAGAAAAATTAAATCCAGTACTCCTTCATGGTAGATTTGGTGCGGAAATACTTAGGAATAATTTTAAACTTGAAGATAATGAGGTCCTTCAGGCGGTACGCTGGCATACAGCAGGGCATCCTGACATGGGTCGTCTTGGACAAGTTCTGTTTATTGCTGATTATATAGAACCTGGAAGGGCCCACATTACTCCATCATTTAGAGAGATGATAATGAAACTTGATCTTAATGAAATGACTTTAAAAATATTGAATATTCAATCCGCGTATCTGCGGGATAAAGGTTATCGGATAACTGAATCTTCAATGCTCCTTTATGATAAACTTTCAAATTTAGAAAAAAATAACAATTCCTGAGGTTGTGTTTTGAGAAAAAGAAAAACTTTAGATAGATTAATTATTATACTTATTTTTGTTATTGCTGTAGCTACTGTCGGAGTTTTGTTTACCAGACTTAAAACTGATCAAATTACAAGTGTAATTGAAGCTGGACAGCCAATTAATATGCTGATTATGGTTCATGATGGGGGTGAACTTATCTTCTCAGATCTTCTTTTGTACGATAGTAATACCGGCAAGGGTGCTTTATTTGATATTCCTGGTTATATGGGTTCAATTATAAGTAAATTAAAAAAAATGGATCGAATAGATATTCTTTTTGATTTTTCTGATCCTTCTGTTTATTCCCAAAAGATAGCAGGTATATTGAAAGTGGAAATACCCTATTATATTTCAATGGATATCAAGGATTTTAAAAATATAATAGATTTATTTAACGGGATAAAGATATTTATTGCAAATCCGGTTGAGTCTCTTAATCCGGATAATCCTGTTTTACTGCCATCCGGGAATCTTGTTCTTGATGGATTTAAAACTATTGCTTATATGGAATATAATGATGGATCATTATCTGATGTTGAGCATATCAGTAGAAGACAAAAGATACTGCAGTCTCTTTTTACTCAATTTGATATTAATAGCAAATTTTTAAAAAATAAAGAATTTGCCACATATTTTAAATCATATATTGATACAAATCTTAAGAAAGATGCTTTTCTTTCTTTTTTTGGAATATTCACTAAACTGGATACGGAACGAATAGTTTTTCAGCGGGTTTTAGGGACTTCCCGGTTGGTAGACGAAAAAAATCTGCTTTTTCCGCACTATGAAGGTAATCTTCTAAGGGAAACTGTTCAGCAGACTATTGTTTCTCTTGCGAATACTGAAGTAATAAGTGCAGATGAACTTAATATAACAATGGATATTTTAAATGGAACGGGTCAAACTGGTCTGGCAAACAGAACAGCACAGGTTTTTAAGAGTTTTGGTTACGACATTTCGAGGATTGCAAATTTCGATGATAATGTTCTTGAAAATACTGTTATTGTAAGTCGGAATGGAGATCGAACAACGGCAGAAAAAGTTGCGGAAATAATTCTTTGTAATGAAATTTCATATGATCCTGAAAAATATTTTGATAAAACAATGACTACAGTTTTAAATAATTCAGAAATAATAATTATATTGGGGAAGGATTTTGATGGAAGATATTGTAAAAACTGACAAATCTATAGCAACAGAAATTGGTGAGTTTATTAGTGAGCATAATGGTGAAAATGTTCTTGTTATAGACGTCAGGGACCAGAATAGCTGGACAGACTATATTATTATTGCTACAAGTACCAGTATCGGTCATCTAAAGGGTTTAGTACGGCAGCTTAAGGTTATGTTAGATACTAATAAAGTGGGTATTTTAAGACGTCACAAACAGATAGCTGATGACGGATGGGAACTTATAGATTGCGGAAACTACATTATTAACATAATGAATAAGGAGATGAGAGAATTCTATAATCTTGATAAGTTATGGTTTTCAGGTGAGATTATCTATCATTCATCGAAATCATCATAGTCAAGGCCGTCATCGTAGTCCATATCATCATCTTCTTCCAGCATATCCTCTTCGTCGGTGTCAAGATTTTCTTCAAATTCGTCATCGTCATCTTCGCATTCATCATCAAATTCATCATCAAGCAGGTCATCTTCTATTTCTGAGTATTTATCCTCAAATTCATTTTCGTAATCATCAAAACTGTCATCATAAAAATCTTCTTCCATAGTTTCTTAATCCTCCCTTAAACTTGTATTATTCTTTTGCACCTATTGAAAGATCAAAACTTCCAAAATTACCACTAATAGTCTTATGGATAATTTCAGCTGCAACATATGTACCCATTGAAATTTTTTCCCCCATTAGAATTGTAGGAGGTGTGATATCGCAGTTAACATCAGAAGTTTCCAGCAGCATAGTAGCCCGGCCTGAAATCTGATTAAGTATTTCACCAAAGGCTTCTTTGTGAAATTGCCCAAAATCGGTTTCTTCAGCTTCCATTCCCATATTGGTAAGCATTTTATTGATAAATTTCATACTGCTCTCCAGATCAGACCTGATAAGCAGAAATCCTGAAATATCTCCGGTTATGCCTATATTTGCAATGAGTTCATATACCTGTTCATTGCTGCTGCTATCCTGAATGACAAGTTCAGTAAAACCTATTTCCTGAAAAATTTCTTCTGCTGCTTTTATAAATAGATCTAGATTATTTGTATCCATAAGAATTATTATAGAAAACAAATATAAAGCTGTCAAATATAAATTGGGAATAAATAAATTATCATTTGGAGTAATAATTGTGGATAATCTTAAGATTCTGGCTCCTGCTAAAATTAATTTACACCTGCAGATTATTTCAAAGCGTAAGGATGGATATCACAACCTTATTTCACTTTTTCAAATGGTTTCTCTCTACGATGAATTATATATTAAAACAGTAAAAAGTGATGAAGTTCTCGTTTTGGGGAATTTTGATTGTTCCATGGAAGATAATTTAATCTATAAAGCTGCAGTTGCGTTACGGGAAAAATATGATATTAAATCCGGGTTTTTTATTAGCTGTAAAAAACATATACCTGCAGGAGCAGGGTTGGGGGGAGGTTCCAGTGATGCTGCAGCAACTCTAAATGGGATACGATTACTACAGAAACTTGATATAAAAGACGATGAGTTAAAAATCATAGCTCTGGAACTTGGCAGTGATGTCCCATTCTTTCTGGGAGATTCAAGTGCTGTTGCAGGAGGTCGGGGAGAAGATCTTGTTTCACTACAGACAAGAGATGATCTTTCGCTGTTGATTGTAGATACAGGTTTTCATAACAGTACTAAAGAAGCTTTTACTTCTCTGGTATTAAATAATGATCAGCACATTATGACATTTGAGGAGATATCTACTGAATACTTGAATGATCATCCTTCTGAATGGTCATTTTCCAACTCATTCTCTCCATATCTTTATCAAAAAAATCCATTATTTAGAAAAATAATTAAATTACTCAATGACAATGGTTCAGACTATTCATCAATTACAGGTACAGGTTCTTCAGTTTTTGGAGTATTTAGTGATCCTGTCAAGGTCCGAAATGCTGAAAAAGTATTAAAAAATAATAATATAAGGGTCCACAAAGTAAAAATGCTTGCGAACAGGCCTGAGGCAGTTTACAATTACCCAACAGCTGAATAGCTAATACTTCTTGGAGGGTTTATGGAGATTACTGATATTAGAATTCGTCGGGTTGGAGCAGATGGTAAACTCAAGGCCTATGTGACTGTTACTTTCGACAATTGCTTTGTTGTGCACAATATTAAGGTAATTGAGGGTAAGAATGGCGCTTTTATTGCAATGCCCAGTCGAAAGACAAAAACAGGAGAGTATAAGGATGTCGCACATCCTATAAATTCCGATTTCAGATCGAAACTTCAGAGTGATATTTTAATAGCCTATGAAAAAGAGCCAATAAATAACGATGGTTCGCATAAAGAAGAAAAGAGTTAGAGTTTCTATAGGCTATAGACTTTAATTAGAAAAAAAGTATAATACACGGAGCCGGTTGTTCTGATCTCAGACAAGCTGCTGTAATGTGCCGTTTCAGGCATGGGTCATAGGTTTCTATGCTTTGGGGCGTCGGCAAGTGGTCAAGCCACCGGTTTTTGGTGCCGGTATCGTAGGTTCGAATCCTACCGCCCCAGTATCTGATTTATTGTAATTTAAGGAGCATTTCATGGAGAAGAAAACTCTCGCAGGATATGAAAGGAATACTTTTAAAAAGGGTCCTGCAGGACGTTTAAGAAAAGAGGGTAAAATACCATGTGTAATTTATGGACAAAACAAACCTGTTCATATTTCAATTGGTGCAAAAGAATTTGATACAAAATTTCATATTATTTCTGAAAATATACTTATAACAATAGTTGTTGACGGTAAAAATTATGAGGTGTTGGTAAAAGATTTTCAGGAAAACATGCTGATGGGGCAGATTACCCATATCGATTTTTTTGAAGTTGCAAGAGGACAAACCCTGAAAACAAGAGTACCGGTAAATTTAACAGGTGTTTCTGTTGGTGTCAAAGAGGGTGGATTGCTTGAACATCGCTTGCACGAAATTGATGTTGAATGTCTGCCGAAGGATATTCCTGAAGTATTTGAAGTTGATATCACAGATCTTACAATCGGAGATTCAATTCATGTGAATGAACTGGAAGTCCCTGAATCTGTTACTATTCTTAATATGATGGAACAGGTTGTTGTAAGTGTTACAGCTTTCAAGGAAGAAGTTCTTGAGGTTGAAGAAGAGATTGAAGAAGGCGAAGAAGCTGAAGAAGGCGAAGAAGCTGAAGAAGGTGAAGAAGAAGCCGAGGAATAGACAACTGTTGATTTTTATCGGTCTGGGAAATCCAGGACCGAAATACCAGGGAACCAGGCATAACGCCGGTTTCATGGTTATTGATGAACTTGCCCGTTTTTTTTCTCTAAAACTTAAGAAGCCTTTTTTTAAGAATTATCTTATTGCCAGGGGGTTATATCAGAGCAGGGAAGTTATCCTGATAAAACCTCTTACTTTTATGAACAGATCCGGTTTAATATTACCAGGTATTATTAAAAAATATTTGGGTTCTGATAATTTACCGGTGGTTGTTTGTGATAATATGGATTTAGCCTATGGTGAATGCAGGATTAAGACTAAAGGATCTTATTCTGGTCATAATGGAATAAATTCCATCATAAAAAACTATGGCAGTGATGACTTTATTCGAATTTATATAGGAATATCACGTCCAGCGGGGTATGGTAATATAATAACTCATGTTTTAAGTAAACCCGATGAGAGAGAGTTGCCTGAGTTTAAGAAAGGTGTAGAAAGGGGAGTTTCAGCTGCTGTTTTACTATTAACCACTACAGTTGCGAGGGTTATGAATGAATATAACCGAAAAAACAATTAAAACAAAAGTTCTTGATTTTTTAAGAAAATATGGAATATCGGATAAGAGTAAAATTCTTGTAGCATACTCAGGCGGCCCTGATTCCAGTGCCCTCCTGTGGGTTCTAAATGATATTCAAAAGTCGTTAGGGTTCAGCCTTCATGCAGCCTATATTGATCATGGAATAAGATCTGAAAAAGAGATGTCAGATGAATACATTCAAATTGAGAAAATAGTAGCTGAACTTGACATCCCCTGCTATATCAGACATATAGCACCGGGAGAAATTGCTTCTGAGTCGAAAGTAACCGGACGAAGTATTGAAGATATTGCAAGAGAATACAGATACAGGCTGGTTGAAGAAATAAAAATAGAAATTGATGCAAGCCATATCGCAATGGGGCATACTCTCGATGATCAGTTTGAGACTTTAATCATGCGTTTTTTCCAGGGTTCGGGTATTCATGGTTTGGCAGGTATTCCTCAGAAACGGGAATATTTTATCAGACCACTTATTATGTTTGAGAAACATGAGATTATGGAATATATTAATTCCAATGGTATTCCTTATGTAGTGGATAAAACCAATCTTGATACAGTTTATCTTCGTAATAAGGTAAGATTAAAACTTATCCCTGTAATTGCGGAGATATTTCCCGGATATCGAAAGTCGCTTTCAACTTTTTTAGAAAAAATGGATAGTATCAGATCGGTATTAACTTCAAATAATCCTCCACTGGGTGTAAAATTAACAAAAGGGGGGGACACCTGGTTTTACAGTGACGACTTTTTTGCAAAACCGGATTATCAGCAGGTGGAAACCCTATATAAAAGCTGGGATATGTGGGAAAATAGACCCTTTAACCGCCTGTCGTATAGATTTATAAGTGCAGCACTCAACTATAAACCTGTTGGTGGATCAAATATTCTAATTCAGGGATACAACTGCCAGCTTTTGCATCATAAAGAGAAGATAATATGGAAAAGAGTTGTTGTCCTTTCCTCCAAAAAAAGTTATCTTAAGGTGATAGAGGAAGGTGACCAGGAAATATTCCCGGGTTTTAGCCTTCATATTGAAGAATTGAATGAATTTCCGGAAGATACAGTCTGGTTTAGCAGAGAGAATCTTAAAAACCCTGTTATTATCAGGTCAAAAATGACTGGAGATGGTATTCATTTAGCAGAAGGTTTTAAGCCTATAAAGAAATTATTTAGTGATTGGGGTGTATTACCGGAAGATAGATGGAAAATTCCAGTTATTGAAGACAGATCCGGCATAATTGCCGTGATTGGGAAACCTTTCGGTTTTAAAAATAGAATTGCAATAACTTACAAGAACAATAGCCCTGATAGCGGAAAATTTGTTGTCAGTGCCAGCTATATGGAGATGTATAAGTGAATAATGAAAATAAACCGCCTGAAAATAAAGAACCTAATAACATGAAATTTAATTTTAACAAGAATAAGTTTGCACTATTCTTCTTATTATCTCTTGTAGTAATGTTTGTACTTCTTTTTATGGTGAATGAAAATAGTGTAGATGTTGAAATTCCATATTCGGTTTTTTTATCATATCTTGAGCAGGGAGAGATTGAAGCAGTTAAGATTCTTGATAGTAATGAAATTAATGGGACCCTTTCAAGTGCTTCAGGTGGAGAATATACAGTTTTTAAAACCAGAATACCATATTATGATGATCATCTTATGTCACAATTAAGGGAGATGGGAGTTAAAATAACAGGAGCTCCCAAGGCTGTTTCTGTTGGTCAGGTTATTCTTGAACTTCTTCCATGGCTTTTGTTTGTCGGTTTTTTCTGGTTTATGCTTCGTCAGTTCCAGGGTGGAGGAAATAAAGCCTTCTCATTTGGCAAGAGTCGTGCAAAGAAATATCATTCTGAACTTGAGAATATTACTTTTGCTGATGTGGCCGGACAGGACGAAGCTAAATATGAATTAACAGAAGTTGTTGAATTTCTAAAAACTCCGACAAAATTTACAAATATTGGAGCAAAGATACCTAAGGGTGTTCTCCTTGTAGGTATGCCCGGAACAGGCAAGACTCTTATGGCAAAGGCCGTAGCCGGAGAAGCAGGAGTTCCATTCTTTCATATGTCCGGTTCCGATTTTGTTGAAATGTTTGTAGGTGTAGGTGCCAGCAGAGTAAGAGATCTGTTTGAGCAGGGGCGGA
Organism: Spirochaetaceae bacterium; assembly: GCA_030643345.1. GTDB lineage: Bacteria > Spirochaetota > Spirochaetia > B11-G9 > B11-G9 > JAJRQE01. Next base: position 8,967 of record DAOWMA010000001.1, on the reverse strand, counting down.
AAAATGCTCCCTGTATTATATTTATTGATGAGCTTGATGCCGTTGGTCGGACGAGAGGTGCCGGATATGGTGGTGGGAATGATGAAAGAGAGCAGACTCTTAATCAGATGCTTGTTGAAATGGATGGTTTTGATACAAAAACCGGTGTAATCATTATTGCTGCTACAAACAGGCCTGATGTTCTTGACCCGGCATTACTTAGACCAGGTAGGTTTGACAGACAGGTTGTTGTTGATCTTCCTGATGTTAGGGAGCGTGAAGCTATTCTAATAATCCATTCAAAAAAGATTCCCCTTACTAAGAATGTTGATATAAACAGAATTGCAAAAGCTACACCTGGTATGTCCGGAGCAGATTTGGCAAATCTTGTAAATGAGGCGGCACTTTTTGCAGCCAGAGAAGATTCCAAGACTGTAAGTTTAGAACACCTTGAAGAAGCAAGAGATAAATTGCTTATGGGTATTGCACGTAAATCGAAAATTATTTCTGTTGAAGACAAAAGAGCTACAGCATATCATGAAGCCGGGCATGCATTGCTCCATTATCATCTTCAACATACTGACCCTCTTCATAAGGTTACTATAATCCCAAGAGGGCGTGCCATGGGTATGGCCATATCTCTTCCTGAAAAGGAATCATATTCCAAGGATAAAAGCTGGCTTCTTGATAGAATTAAAATTACTATGGGTGGGTATATTGCCGAAGAAATTATCTATGGACAGACAACAACCGGAACTCAAAATGATATTCAGCAGGCAACAAATATAGCCCGTCGTATGGTTACTGAATGGGGTATGTCAGATACTTTTAAATTTATATCTTTTGGTCAGGAGGAAGAACCTATCTTTATCGGGAAAGAAATTGCAAGACATAAAGATTATTCTGAAGAAACTGCCAAAAAGATTGATACTGAAATTGCAATGATTCTTGATGAATCTCTTGCCGCTACCCGTAAAATCCTGACAGATAATCTGGACCAGTTAAAATTAATTGCTGAAGAGCTGATTTCTAAAGAAACATTGGATGATAAAGATATTAAGTTGCTTATTGGCATAGAAGATACCAAAAAAGGAAAGGCTGAATAAAATTCCTGTTTTGAATTGTATCTGATTTGTGGTAGAGTATCAGTATGAATAAAAGATTATTTTTGTTAATGGTGATTTTTTACCTGTTTTCTTTCTCCATGATATCAGCTGTAGCTGATAAGGCCCCTGATGATTTGCTTGCAGGTATATACCTGGAGCATGCTGTAGAGTTGTTTGGTTCCGGTAATTATGAGGAAGCATATTCCCTTGCGGATATTTCTTTAATGTTTTTTAATACAAGCTCTGATGCTCTTTTTATCAGAGGGGTATCAGGCCGGATGTCCGGGGTTAAAGACTCTTCTGCCAGTGATCTTTCTAATGCAATAATTGCAGATAAATGGAAGTATTTTAACGAGATGACAGCCAGGGCATATTTATCGAAATATATGTACCAGACAGGAGATATTGAATCAGCCTATATTAATTTACTTCCTTTTAGTAATGATCTGCCTAATAGTTCATTTTCTACTGAAATATTTATACGACTGGCTCTTGGCCTTGGAAAGATTGTCGAAGCTTTAGAAGCAGCAGAGAATCTTCTTGAAGCTGCTCCTTACGATAGGTATCCACAGTTGATAATGGCTGTCTACGATCATGAATGGCGTTTAAAGGCAGAAAAGATTCTCATTTCTGGCGATCCATCAGATTATTTTTCAAAAGATGTAGTTCAGCTTATAATCAGAGATTCATCAAAATGCGGTTTTCTTGTAGATTATTATAAGAACCGCTGGGGTGAGGACCGTTTTTACAGGATTAGTACTATCTGTAATAGAACTGACATGCTGGGAAAACTTCTGGAGGAGCTGTATCCTGAGAATTCTGTTGTTGATCATAAGGAATTAATCAGAGTTTATAATCTTCTCTCAGATGAGAAAAATAAGCAGTTATTTTTAAAACAACTTGGTTTGATAAAATTAACTATAAATTATGATATTGATAATAATGGTTTTCCTGACACTGAGGCTTTGTATAATATGGGGAATCTGATTTCTTTTAGTTTTAACAGTAATCAGAATACTAATTATGCAGTAGAGTGGAAAGAGTCTTCTGTTAGACTTGAAATTAAAGAGATGGGAAAAACAATTACTTTTTCTTACAAATCATATCCAAACCTTATACATGTTACTGTATCTGATGATAAATCACAAATTGAATATCAATTAGTTCCATATTCACTTTCACTGGATATAATAAAAATTCCTTTGGATATTATAAAAGATGTCCCGTCTATTCTGGATAACATCAGTTTACCTGACAGCAGCGTTTTAACCGCTGCGTCTGCTGAAAAAAGTGTAAATAATTTTGATAAAGGTTTAGAGTCAAAATATGTTTGGATGGGAGCGGATGAAAGTATTGAAAATATTTTTAATTCTGATGGAGTAAGGGTAATAGAACGACATTTTATGAACTCTGTTCTTATTACAGTTTTTAGAGATTTAGACAGTGATGGTGTATTCGATACTACATATAAATACAAGGATGGATTACTTCAAACTGTTTTATTTGATGTAAATAACAATGGTATTCCAGAATATATAGAAGACTATAAGAATGGTTTTGTACGAAACTGGGATTTTAATGAGGACGGGTTAGTGGATTCACGGGAGCGCTATGAAAATGGAATCATCTACAAAGAATTGTCAACTGAACTCAATGGGGATTTTGATACAATTTTTGAGATTAATGGAGATATAAAATAATTATGAAATTTACTCTTTTTATTGTTGCACTACCATTAATAATTTCATGTGCCATTGGTCCTTCCCGTGTAGATATGCAATCTCTTGAAGATTTAACAATTGCAAAAATAGAAAATAATATAAGGGAAGAAAAGATTGCTTGTGTTTTACAGGATATCTCAACTCTAAAACGTACAGGTACAGATGATGATAAAAAGCAGACAGAAATCTTATTTAATAAGGCTTCTTTATTGATTAATAAACTTTTCACCAGGGAGATAGAAGAAAAAAATTTTTTAAAGGCTGCTTCATTGTTTCTTACAGCTGAACAGGCAAATATAGAATTATCAGGAGATTGGAACTATAATCTTCTAATAAGTTCTATGTTATTTAATGATGATAAAAAAGTTTCTGCTGCATTGAAATCATCTATAGCCAGGAATGATCTTAATCTTAGTTTACTAACAGATATGGAGATTATTAAATTAATGGATTTGGTAAGGGCTGGAGGTGATAAGAGTTTTATCAGGAAACTGCTTAAGGAATCTTCCAGCCGTTCACTGGATTTAGGCATGAATCCGGAAAATTTTAACAATGATCTTCGAAAAATCGATTTTCTGAAGGGTACAGTTACTATATGGGTTAATCGCGGAATGAGGATTGAAAGCGGTATAGGAATCCCTGACGGTGTCATTGGCAGCGGTTTTTTTATAGATAAGAATGGTTACCTTCTTACAAACTATCATGTTATAGAGAGTGAAGTTGATCCTGAATTTGAAGGCTTTTCGCGTTTGTATATACGTCTTTGGGATGAACCTGATAAGAAAATACCTGCAAAAGTAGTTGGATGGGATAAAGCTTTTGATATTGCTTTATTGAAGGTTGAAATTGAACCGGAAATAATTTTCTCATTTTCAGAAGGGAAAGAGTATTATCCAGGTACCCCTATTATTGCAATAGGATCACCTGGTGGGTTGGAAAATACAATAACATCCGGGATTATCAGTGCTTCCGGGCGCAAATTTCTTCAAATGGGCAGTGTTATTCAGGTTGATGTTCCTATTAACCATGGAAACAGTGGAGGCCCTTTGATTGATTCTGATGGTGAACTTGTAGGAGTTGTTTTTGCTGGAATTGAGCAATTTGAGGGTATTAATTTTGCTATTCCGGGAGAGTTCCTGGTTCCCCTTATTCCATCATTATATAAGGGAGGGCGTGTTAGCCACCCATTTCTTGGCCTGGCTGTTAAAGAGGATGATGAGGGACTTCGAGTCATTTATAAAATACCGGGAGGTAACGGATCCAGAGCCGGTTTGAAGGATAACGATATTATTACAAATATAATGGGTAATAAAATAAAGAAAATTGAAGATGTAAATAAAATTTTTCTTAAGTTGGAACCTGATATGGCAATACAGATGGATTGGATTAGTGATGGAGTGAAGATGTCCGGTATAATAGCTTTGGGAAGCAGACCGGATTTTCCGCTTCTTGAAGCATCACAAATTGATGTAAAAGAAAATCTTATTCCACCTGTATTTGGTATGACCGTAAACAGTATTTCTGAATCTATTTTTGGTTCAGAATATATTGTTACTGATGTTTTTCCAGGGACTATTGCTGATGAAACAGGTCTTTCAGTAAATGATCCTTTCAGCATAAAAAAATGGGAAGTAATTGATGATCAGAAACTTATTATAATGCAGATAAGAATAAAGAAAAGAAAGGCCGGTTTTCTTGAAAGTGGTGTTCAGTTAGGTGCTTATTTAGGGACCTCTAATTTTATTTAATTTTATCAGAATGGGTGTAACTTGGAAGGCGAATTCGAAAAAAATACAATACTGGTCGTAGAGGATGAGGTTATTATAGCTGAAGGTCTTATATCAAGGCTTCGTAAATTGGGTTATAACGTTCTTCCTTATGCATGTACAGGTAATAAAGCTCTTGAAATTTTAGTAAATACTGCTCCGGACCTGGTTTTAATGGATATTCGTATTAAAGGTGATATGGATGGCATTGAGACTGCAAAGGAGATAGGACGTAAATATTATATTCCAGTTATTTATTTAACGTCACTCTCTGATGAAGTAACAATTTCCAGAGCAAAAAAAACCGGAGCCTATGGTTTTATTGCAAAAACAACCAATTTAAAAAATCTATATACCACTATAGAAATGGCTATTTACCGAAGTAAAATGGAAGCGGAGGTAAGGGAGAAAGAGGAGCTTTTATCAGTAACTTTAAAGAGCATTAATGATGCTGTTATTGGTGCAACCATGGATGGAACTATAATAAGCTGGAATAAAGGAGCTTTTGATATTTTTGGATATGAGTTACATGAGGTAATTGGAAAAAAATTATCTATTCTTACACCTGACTCATTCCCCAATGAGATACCCGGGAATCTGGACAGGGTGAAAATGGGTATTGAAATAGATCATTACGATACAGTCAGGCAGAACAAGAAGGGAGAAATCCTGAATATTTCATTAAAAATCTCTCCAATTAAGAATAATCTGGAAAAGATAACAGGTGTTTCTATTATTGCCCATGATATAACTGAAAAGAGGCATATGGAAAAAGAAATTCTTAAAATATCAGAAAAAGAAAGTCGTAGAATAGGCCGGGATCTTCATGATAATCTGGGTCAGCATTTAACCGGGCTTATGTTCCAGTTAAAGGTCCTCGAGAATAGTCTTCGGTATAAAGATTTGTCAACAGAAGCAGATATGGTCCATAATATTACTATGGATACGAAAGATGCTGTTAATTTGACAAAAAATCTGGCCAGAAATCTTATAAGTGGAAATATTAAAAATCAAGGGATATCTGCTGCTCTGGAGGAACTGATATCCTTTTATGTGAATCTCTACGGTATTGATATAATGTATGAAATCGATGAAGAAACTGATATGATTATAAAAAAGAATACCACCATTACCCAGTTATATCATATTGCTCAGGAAGCACTTACGAATTCTATAAAACATTCTAATGCGTCTATTATTAAACTGTCTTTGACAGTAAAGGATTCAGAGATATGTTTACAGATATCTGATAATGGTACCGGACAATTTATTGACAGCGCAAATAATAGAAAAGGATTAGGGTTGAGTATTCTAAAATACCGGACAAATGTAATTGACGGGAAAATAACGATTATTGGAAATAAGGGAGAAGGTACGAAAGTAACTTGCAGAGTACCCATAATGCAGTCATGAGGCTTTAATGAAGAAAAAAATTGTAATAGTTGAAGACCATCCTATCGTAAGAAGGGGTATGGTGCAGCTTATCAACTTTGAAGAGGATATCTGTACAGTTGGTGAAGCTGAAACTACCTTTATTGCTCATGAAATCCTGGAAAGAGAAAAACCTGATCTTGTTCTCATTGATCTCTCTTTAAAAGGGGGAAGTGGACTTGAGCTTATAAAGGATATAAAAAAGCTGTATCCTTCAATGATGATAATTGTTGTCTCGCTCCATGATGAAAATGTTTATGCTGAAAGGGTTATACGTGCAGGAGCAAAAGGCTATATAATGAAAAGTGAAGCAACAGAGTCTATTTTAACTGCAATACATCAGGTCCTTGATGGTGGAATTTATCTAAGTCCCAATATGCAGAAAAAAATGCTTAACAAAATTGTTTCAGGGAATAACAATTCTATACCTGCAGTTGAGCTGTTAAGCGATCGCGAATTTGAAGTTTTTGAAATGGTTGGACATGGTATTACAACAAAAAAGATAGCGGAAGATCTTTTTCTTAGTATAAAAACTATTGAAACATATAAATCTCATATTAAAACAAAGTTAAATATAAAAGATTCAACCAGGTTAATACAATTTGCAACTGAGTGGAGATTGAATAATCAATAATTAATACAGGGGACCGGGATGATTAGTATATTCATAGTTGAAGATGAGGCCATTGTTGCTCTGGACCTTAAAAATAATCTTGAAAAAATAGGTTACTCTGTTGCTGGAATCGTTCCCTCCGGGGAAGAAGTTTTGGAAAAGATTAAAGATTTTATTCCGGATTTGATTATTATGGATATCAAGCTTCAGGGACCTCTGGACGGAATTGATACTGCTGCTATTATAAATGAAAAATATAATATTCCCTTTATTATTCTTTCAGCATATTCAGATGAAGGTATTATTGAAAGAGCAAAACATGTAGAACCTTTTGGTTACCTGATAAAACCATTTGGGGCAAATAATCTACGGGTTGCTATAGAAATGGCACTGTATCGTACGAAGATGAAGTATGAACTAAGTAAGCTTGAACAACAATTAAGACAATCAGAAAAAATGAAAGCAGTGGGTGATTTGGCCGGTGGTATTGCACATGATTTTAACAATATATTGACAGTTATACTCGGATATTCAACTTTAATTGAGGACAAAATTATTCATGGAGAGAATATTATTTCTGAAATTAATGGTATCCGAAATGCAGCCCTTAAGGCCAATTCATTAACAAAGCATCTGCTTGCATTCAGCAGAAAACAGGTGTTAAATCCTGAAATTGTTGAGATAAATATTATTATTGAAAATGTATCAAGAATGATTAACAGGCTCCTGCCCGAGAATATATCATTAAGTATTATTGCTGCTGACGAGTATCAGGCAGTATTTATTGATCAGGCACAAATTGAACAGGTTGTACTTAATCTTGTTCTCAATGCAAAAGATGCAATGCAGGAGGGTGGTTACCTTGTAATAAATTCAAGGATATGCCGATTAGATGCTAATCTACTTGTTACCACTGGTTTAGTGCCTAAAGGGAATTATGTTGCTATTAGTGTTAAAGATAATGGCATCGGTATTCCGGCGGAGAATATAGAGCACATTTTTGATCCCTTTTTTACAACAAAATCAGTAAACAAGGGGACAGGTCTTGGCCTTTCGACTGTGTATGGAGTTATTAAACAAAGTGGTGGATATATTGATGTTGAATCAGAAAATGGGAAAGGGACTATCTTTACAATTTATCTGGAAACAACTGCAGAAAAGACTTTACCAATAAAAAAACCGGAAGAACAAATTGAAAAACTTAAAGGGGACGAAACTATCCTTATCGTTGAAGATGAGGATGATGTTAGGAAAATAGTAGTAAGAATGCTTTCTGTAAATGGTTATCAAACTATAGAAGCTTCAAATCCCGGAGAAGTTTTACTTATTTCAGAAAATGATAATATGGTATTTGATTTACTTATTGCAGATGTTTTTATGCCTTTAATGAATGGTAAAAAGCTTTCGGACAGACTCCATTCTATGGGCAAGGAATTTAAAACGATCTATATTTCAGGATATGAGAGTAAAGTTGTGAAAAAAAAGGGTGTAGACATTGAAGGAGGTGGGTTTCTACCTAAACCATTTGAAACTGTAGATCTTTTAACAATGGTAAGACATGCACTTGACGGTATGCCGGATTCGTAATATCTTCAACTCTCACTATTCAGAGAATATCGGGAAATAATAATGGAAACAGATAAAAGCAGAATAAGGAATTTCTGCATAATTGCACATATTGACCATGGGAAATCTACTCTTGCTGATAGATTCATTGAATTAGCCGGAATTGTAGATGAGAGAAAATTTAAAAATCAGCTTCTTGACAGTATGGATATTGAGAGAGAACGTGGTATTACCATAAAATCCCAGGCTGTCACTATTCCTTTTACGAACTCAGCTGGAGAAGAATATATTTTAAATCTGGTTGATACACCCGGACATGTTGATTTTTCGTATGAAGTCTCACGAGCCATCTCTTCATGTGAAGGTGCTCTTCTTTTGATTGATGCAACTCAGGGGGTGGAAGCTCAAACACTTGCAAATATGTATATGGCTATCGAACATGATCTCGAGATAATACCTGTTATAAATAAAATTGATCTTGCAAGTGCCGACATAGATTTTGTAAAGCATCAAATAGATCATGAACTTGGACTTGATCCTGATATTGCTGTACCTATTTCAGCAAAGACAGGGTCCGGTGTAGAGGACCTGCTTGAATCTCTTGTGGAGTATATACCACCGCCTAAGGGTGATGCTGATAACCCTCTTCAAGCATTAATCTTTGATTCTCATTATGATCCTTATAGAGGTGTAATTATACATATAAGGGTGTTCGAAGGGAGATTATCAACTGGTGATCAAATTAGATTATTCTCAAATAATGCAGCCTATAAGATTGAAGAAAC
>DAOWMA010000194.1 GCA_030643345.1 Spirochaetaceae bacterium | reverse complement strand
GTAAGAATAGTGGCCCTTTTTGATGTTATACGGGGTTTCCATTGGATAGATACTTATGCGGGTTTAATAATTCCTTTCTGGGCAAGTGCTACAAGTATTTTTATCCTTATTCAAAGATTTAAAACGATTCCTTCTGAATTAATTGATGCATCAAAGATGGATGGTTGCACTCCAATGCAGTATTTTTTTAAGGTTCTGATGCCTCTGACAAAAAGTACAATAGGTGCTCTGGTAGTTATTAACTTTATTTATATCTGGAATCAGTACTTATGGCCTCTTATGGCTACTAATTCAAAAGAGATGCGTGTAGTTCAGGTCGGCATTAAAATGCTTATGAGTACGGAATCTACAAATAACTGGGGTGTTATAATGGCCGGCGTTATTATAACAATGATTCCACCTCTGCTTGTATTTGTTGTAATGCAGGAAAGTTTTATGAAGGGCTTTGCTTTGCAGAGTGAAAAATAGAGTATGGACGATTCGTATGGGCGATTCGTATGGGCGATTCATGAATCGCCACCAACTGCAGAGGAAAATTACAAATGAAAAATGAGCTTATTGCTGCAATGGAGGAAGCTGTCCTTACTTTAAAGAACTATCCTTCTAAAAAAATCAGTCTGTTCCATCATAATGATACTGATGGATTAACTTCCGGGACTATACTCTTGCAAGCTTTCGAGGAAGCAGGGTATGTGGTAACAAGATTTTCGCTGGAAAAGCCATATCCTCAGGTGTTGGAAAAGGTTTTTATTAATACCGGGCAGATAATTATATTTACAGATTTTGCAGGGAAGATTGCACCGATAATTTCAAAGTTGAATAACGGTAAAAATCTTGTACTTATAATAGACCATCACCCGGCAGAAGATTCCGGGGACAATATGGTCCTGAATCTGGATGGAGAACTCTTTGGTCTTAAGGGTGATCGTGATATCTCTGCTTCTGCAACATGTTTTCTTTTTGCAGATATTCTCCTCCAAAGTATTGGTATGAATGCTGGTTTTTTATCTCCTCTGGGAGCACTTGGTGCAATAGGAGATGGGTTTTTGGTTAATGGAGTACTTTCCGGTGTAAATAGAGAAGTAATGAAAATTGCACAGAAACAGGGGCTTATTAGAGTTGTAAAAAAGAATACTGGCGAAGATTACTTCATTATACTGAATGGTGTTGAATACAATACTACTGATATTTGTATAGCACTGGATACTCTGGGAGGGGTGGGATATTATCAGGATGGTACTGCTCTGGGGATTGAGCTTTGTCAAAAGGGTATAACACCAACACTTAAAAAGTTAATAAATGAGCTTAATGTAAAAAAAGAAGATATATTTACAAGAGAAATTGCCGGTTTAAAAAAATATATTAATACAACTGAAAATCTAAACTGGTTTAATGCAGGAGACAGATTTCAACCTATGGGCGTTAAAATGATAGGCGTTTTCTGCAACATAATTAAAAATATGGATTTTCTTGATAAAACTAAATATCTTGCCGGATTTCAGATTGTGCCAAATGAAGTTCCGGGGTTTGGCACAATAGAGTTTAATTCCACAAAGATATCTATGAGGGTATCTGATTTTCTTACAGAGAAGATCAGAAGCGGATCTGCTCCGGGACTAAGCAGTTTTCTACCCGCCGCCACTCTTAATATAGGAGGTTTTGCAGATGCCTGTCATGGATTATCCGCAGCTACAACAGTAAAAATTGGTCAGGAAGAGGATCTGATTATTGAAATTGAGAAAGAACTAACAAAACTGAGGAGAAATTAGAGTGGGAACAGGAAAAGGATTTGGTAAAACAATACTTATAGGAGATCAGTTTGTATTATGGGAAATTCCTGCAGTGCTTTCAGCAATACCATTTGAGACAATTTGTAAAGTTGAAAAATTAAAATCCGGTTCCTCCTGGATATTGGAAGACAACAGAATTGAAGTCCCCGGTTATAAAAAGGCAAAGGAAGAGGACAGTATCGCCTCTTTTAACCGGATGGTAGAGGTTATGGGACTGGATCTTGATAAAAATCCAATAAAAATAACTGTAGCCGGTGACCTTCTTGCGGGGAGCGGAGTTGGTGCCAGTGCTGCTATCTGTGTTTCTTTTGCAAGGGCCTGCAACGAAGAGTTTAATCTGGGTCTGGATATACTTGGAATCAACCATGTGGCATGGGAGGGTGAATTCGGCTATCATGGTCTCCCCAGCGGTGTTGATAATACGGTTTCTACTTATGGTGGAGTAATTCAGTATAGAATTAAAGATGGTGTAAAACAATTTGATCGAATAAATATTACAGAACCTGTGGAAGTAGTTCTGGGTAACAGTGGTGTCACTGCTAATACCGCAGCATTAAAGGGATTCCTTGAGGAACAGGAGAAAAATGATCCTGCTCTTTTTAACAGTCGTTTGGATACTATTAGAACACAGGTAAAGAATTTGGGAACAGCTCTTTCCAATGGAAATTTAAAAGAAACCGGCCGTATAATGAGTAATAATCATAAAATACTTATAGATATGGGTATCTCTCATGAAAGGCTTATTTACCTTTGTGACCTTGCAAATTCACTTGGGGCATATGGATCAAAAGTAACCGGTGGAGGCCGGGGAGGATATATGCTTGCCCTTACACCCGGGAAGGAACTTCAGGACAAGGTTGCGTCTGCCTTTGAGGCCGAAGGTGTCCCTACCATAAGAACAACTATTGGCGGGAAACCGACAGATAACACAAAGAAACAAATATTGACCTGATTGTAAAGACGCACGGCCGTGTGTCTTTACATGTTTAATTTCAGTTTAGAAATATTAGAAATTTATATTGCAAAATAGCCATCTAATAGCTATAATATATGTAGGTGGTATAGATATGACTGTAGTATCAATTTCAGAGGCTAAGAACAGACTTACCCAGATAGTTCATGATGTGGAAAATGGAGAACCTGTAGAACTGACACGGCATGGTGTTCCAGCTGCAATTCTTCTATCATTTAAAAAATATAAGGAGCTTTCTGAGAGGCCTCTCTCATTTTTATCATTGATGCAGAGTTTCAGAGAGTCCAAAAAAGAGTTATTGCTTAAAGATAATGATATTTTCTCCAATTTTCGTGGACATGAAGCAGGAAGGCAAGTTGATTTATGAATGCTCTATATCTTCTGGATACAAATATAATTTCAGAGCCTTTAAAATTAATTCCTGATCAGAATGTCCTTGATGGTCTAAAAATGAATGAGGGGAATACAGTAATATGTTCTCCAGTTCTCCATGAACTTCAGTATGGGATGGAACGGCTTCCTAAATCTAAGAAAAAAATATTAATCCTGGAATATATAAATAATGTAATAATCCCATCACTTCCCATTCTTCCTTATGGATCAGAAGCTGCAGTTAATCATGCCGGATTAAGAGCAAAGCTTGAAGCTGAAGGCAGGATTATAGGGTTTGTGGATTCCCAGATTGCATCCATAGCAATGACTAATAATTTAATTTTGGTAACCAGAAACCTAAAAGATTTTGAAAATATCGAAGGTCTCCAATTAGAAAACTGGTTCTCCTAATTATTAATTCCAGTTCAGCAGTTTTCTTTCCCCTTCCAGATCCTTAAATCGGCTAATATCCTGACTTACTTCCAGGATTCCTTTGTAATTACCCGATTTATCATGAAGAGCATGGTAGACAGTAAAAATTAGTTTCTCTTTAAACTTAAACCAAAACTCTGCTTTTTCTTTTCTGCCTTCTTTAAAGGCAGAAATAATTTCATTTACTATGTGGACGCTTTCGGGAGGATGGCAGTTCTGTACTTTCCTCCCAATAATAGCTGAAGATCTGGGGAAGATTCGGTTATCTGAATCAGAAAAAAATATCACTTTGTCATTTTCATCAATCATTGTCATTTCCACTGGAAGATTTCCAAAAATCAATTCCAGCTGATCCAGTGAAACTTCTCCGGTTTCAGTTTTAAAAGAACATTCTTTCTGCCAGGCAATGTCTTTAATAATTATTTCAGGTTTTATTGGAGTTTCTATGTATATAAAAGGCATCTCAAAGCTCTGAAGGTGCATATCCTGCCAATCTTTTACCGGAATTGTTTCTGCTGCAACAGGGAAGATTATCCGTTCCTCTTTTATGATCATTCCGAAAGTCAGGGAAAAGTACTTCCCTATTTCAATATTCAACTGGTCCCAGATTCCCTGGGGGTTTTCCAGTATCAGGATTATTTCCTTAAGACTGGACCTTATGTCATCGTGGAGGGACCACATTACCTTTATTGGATTGTAATTATTCCAGTGCTTTTCGATGTAGGGGAATAAGATGTTTTCTTTTTTTATGTAATGACTGTCAAAATCCAAAATTTCCAAAAACAGGGGAATCAATTTGTTTCGCAGCATAGAGTAGGTAAATGATTCTTCCATGTGGAATTTTTTCAAAATCTGTTTTATTGTGTTCAGCTTTAATTCAAGAGCTCTGTTTTCGAGCATTAAGTAGTAAAGGAATGTCCCTTCAGCCGGTGTTTCCCACTCAAATCCGGACAGGGATGAATAGAAAGAATTTAGAACCTTTCCAATACTTTTTTTTATATCAGATGTAGATACACCTCTGTTAATTTGTTTGTTTTCAAGTTCTATGATATCAAAGGGAGTTACATTATCAATAGCATCCTGATAGCGGTCGATCAGCTCCTTTCCGTTTTCTCCTTTCATAACACCCATGGAGAATGAAATTAAATTCTCAATTCGTTTTTTATTATACTGATCAGTCATTTTTTATCTACCTGAAAAGACGTTGTTTCACATTTCTTTCTACAATGTTAGATTTAATCCCATTGAAAACCGGTTGAAGAAACCTGTTAAACTTACTTCGGATTCAGCGAAATAATGAAGGCCCTTACCCGGTTTCTGCACTCTTAGAACCATAGAACCATAACTTGCCCAATCTGAAATATCATCCGGAGGGGTTATCATTCCAGTTCTAAACCCCAGATACAGGTATTCCATTGGTGAAAACAACACTCCGGCACTTATAATACCTGCAGGATCGTTAT
>DAOWMA010000049.1 GCA_030643345.1 Spirochaetaceae bacterium | reverse complement strand
TCAATCTATCTGCCGAAAAAAAACTTAAAATGTATAATAACCTGAATACAATGGTCCTACCGGAGAATAGAAATTATCTATATCACCATTATAGGGATAATTGCTCTACAAGAATCAGAGACTATATTGATGATGCGGTAGATGGACAGTTGAAAATGGAAACAGAAATATATACGGGTTCAACTTTTAGAAAAAGTTTTTTAAGGTTTACAGCAAATAAACCAGGGGTAGGACCTGCTCTGTCTGTTCTTCAGGGGCCGGAAATTGATAAAGATATTACAATCTGGCAGGAGATGTTTTTACCGGATACACTTGGGCATGTTATTGAAAATTTTAAATATAAAAACAGTAAAGGAGAAATTATTCCACTGGTTGGCTCAAAAAATATTATCTGCAAAGATGAAGAGAGAGTAAAGATTCCTGAAAGTTACACCCCTCCTTATAGAAGATCTTTAATTATTTCATTGTCATTATCTTCTTTAATTGTACTTTGTAATTACCAAAGTAGAAAAAAACATAAAATACCCTTTATTCTTTTAAATATATTTTTTGGATTTATTATGGGATTAGTAGGTATAGTTCTTTTATTTATGGCTGGATTTACCGGTCACACTTATTCCTATAACAATCTGAATCTGTTTATAATAAATCCCATTGCTCTGTTGGTTGTTCCTGCAGCAATTTTATATTTTAAAAAAGGCAGCAAGTGGAGAAACAGGCTTGATATGTTGTGGTATATTCAGCTGTTTTTTGCATTAATTATGATTTTATTAAAAGCTTTGACTCCTGTAAAACAGGATAATCTACTGGAGATTATCCTTGTCCTGCCCGTTCTATTTGCTTTTTCACCATTGATACCCAACCTTATTGATAAGAAAAAACTTACTGAGGTAGTTCATATATCGAACCCTGATAATTTGCCGGATAAACCAAATTGAAGCTGCTTTGTATAAGTGATATTAAGGATACTGTATTTTTCTTCTTAAAAGAATATAATATTATGAATATTTTTAGTAAAGCGTGTCATTGGAGTTAAAATGATAAAAGATCTGCATAAACAAAAAGCAGTTCTTCTTAAGCAGACTGATATTTTTTCATTTCTCCCTGATCATGAAATAGAAGTTATTGCCGGGAGCAGTGATTTTCATGATTATAAAGCTGATGCACCTGTTTTTCTGCAGGGTGAATCCGGGAATGCACTCTATATTGTTGAATCAGGAGAAATTGTTGTTCAGAAAGAGGATGAATCCAGCCGGAAAACCGATATAGCCCGTTTTGTCCGGGGTAACTGTTTCGGGGAACTTGACCTGTTCACCGAAACACCCGGAATTGCTTCAGCTTTTGCATCTGTACAAACACGGCTTTTAATATTTCCCAAATCCGGTGCTGGATTTACAGAGTTTCTGAAACAATACCCCGATTTGTCTGCCCGTATTCTGCATAAAATATTAGTAGTAATGGCTGAACGTATCCGTAGAGCTAATACACTTATCAAAGAAAATTCACCTTTAGTCCAGGAACTTAGAAAGCAGGTGTACAGGGATAAACTTACAGGTCTGTTTAATCAAATTTGGCTTACAGAAAAAATAAGGGAGTATATTGATAAAAACAGCTATGGTTTTTCTCTCATAATAACCAAACCCGATAATTTTAAGGCTCTCAACGATACCTATGGCCATGAAGCCGGAGACAAAGCTATAAGGATTATGGCAAGAGGATTGCGCGATTTTATTGGTGACGATAAGAAGATAGCAAGGTATAAAGGAAATGCAATGGCAGTACTTCTAACCGGGGGTACCAAAAAGGATGCATACAATCGGGCTGTACATATCCGGGAGTTTATTAACAATCTTGATGTAAGTGGGGCAACAGAAGGAAAGAAGTTCCCCGTTACTGCCAGTATTGGCATTACCATTTTCCCGGACCATGGAATGAACGCTGAAGAACTTATTTTCAAAGCCCATGAGCTTTCTCTTGTAGGTAGAAGAAGGGGTGGGAACCTAATCCTGTTTCCGGAAGATACAGGTGACGAGGAATGAATAAGACTTCTATCAATCTACTTAAATCAATAGAGATTCTCTCTTCCCTTTCAAGTGAAGAGTTGGAGTTGCTCTATTTCCATATGAATACTGAAGAATACCGCAAAGGAGAAATACTTTTTAACGAAGGTGATTCCGGTGAAATAATGTATATTGTTCTTTCCGGATCTGTTTCCATATCTGTTAATACACCGGATGGAAAAGTGATTGAGATAGCAGAGGTTAGTGCAGGTAATTTTTTTGGCGAAATGTCCATTTTTGACAGTTCAGTAAGATCAGCTACATGTTCTCCCAAATGTGATACGACAGTACTCAGTTTGAAAGCTGCCGATTTTTATGAATTCATTAAAAATAATCCCATAGCAGGCAGTAATATTATGCAGCAAATGTTGAGAATTACCGCCCTGCGTTTGAACAATACAGGTGCGTTTTTATCTGATATGGTAACATGGGGTGAGCAGGCAAGGACCAGGGCGATTACAGATGATTTTACAGGATTGTATAACCGAAGATTTCTTGATGAGGCATTTGAAGATCGGTTTGCAGAAGCAAAACGTGAAGGAAAGTATCTTTCTGTAATTATGATTGATCTGGACAATTTTGGAACTTTGAACAATGAATATGGACAGGAGATGGGAGATAAGGTTATCCTTGCAGCTGTTTCTATTTTTAAAAAACTGTTTAGAAAGGAGGATATTCTTGCAAGGTATGGAGGTGATGAATTTACATTTCTATTATCTGGAAAAACTGGAGAGGAATCCTTGCACATTTGTTCAAAGCTGGTAAGAGAAATCCGGAAAATAAATTTATTAAATAATCCAGGCGGCTCAGTAAAAAATGTTACTACCAGTATCGGTATTGCATGCTTTCCTGATCATGCTGATTCAGTTTTGGGGCTTAGTGAGAAGGCTGATCAGGCACTTTACAAAGCAAAAGAAGCAGGACGGGACAGGGCAATTCTCTGGCTAAATGAAGTGAATGAGGTCCTGACAAAAAGCAGGATAGCCAGCATTAAAAAAAGAAACCATATTATTAATAATATTTTTGCAGCAATTGTGGAACGGGACTGTTTTCTTGTCATGGGTCATCAAAATCCTGATGAGGACTGTATATCTTCCATGATTGCCATGGGACTGATGCTTAATAAATTCTCAAAAACGGTATATCTATTAATTCCCGAAAGAATTAATGAAAACTTTCAATATCTTCTTAATATCTGCAGGTACAATGCGATTAAACTTCTTCACAATAAAGAGGAACTGCCTTGCGAAATCTCTACTGTATTTTTTATGGATACACCTAAACCTGAAATGAGAGAAAAGTTCCCGGGTTCAAAAATTTTTTATAATGATAAAGATATCCTGAAAATTGAAATTGATCATCATCTTGAAGCGGATAGTGCTTATATTGGTGATATGGATTATTGTTTTGTAGATGAAGCTTCCTCTGCAAGTGAGCTGGTAGGTCTGATGGCGTTCAAATTAAAAAATCATAGTGATATCATCAATTCCTTTAATATCCAGGACATCTTTTCTCGTAATTTTGTTCTTGCTGTACTAACAGGTATTATTGGTGATTCAAAAATGGGAAAATACCTTAAAACAAGAAGGGAAAAATGGTTCTATCGTTTATTCAGTAATATGTTTAATGAAATGCTTACTAATAAAACCCACAAAGATTCCGGCAATTTTTCCACAATGGACGAGGTATTCACTGAACTTCAGCAGATGTCCATGCAGGAGGATGAATGTTTTACTCTAATGATGAAACAGAAGGTTGATATCTCTCCTAAAATAGGATCGGTGATTATAACTCAGAAAGTAATTACACAGATGAGAACAATCTTTGACCATGATACTATCGTCACAGTTGCCAGGTATGCAGCTGATTCTCTGGCTGAATACAGCAAGGTGTTAAGCCTTGTCGCTTATTATGATGACAAGAAGGATTCTGATCTTATACAGTTCCGAATACGAAGGAGCCATTCATACAAAACTCTGGATCTTCGCAATATTCTTGAAGCTTTTGATATAAAAAACGGGGGTGGTCACCCAGGAGCTATAGGATTTAGAATCCCTGCTGATGAGGTCCCTGACCTGGATGAGTATGTGGAAATTCTTGTGGAAGGGATAGAGAAATTGATTATCGGGGCAGTTGGAAACCATGTAAATACTTTTTAATAAGTATTCCTTGACCCTTTGCTGTTGTTAGTGTAGAGTTTAAAACCGACCAGATGGTCAGAAAACAGACTGTATAGTCGGTAATTTCAAATGGAGGGATAATATGAAAAAATTTCTTGCAGCTTTGCTTGTAATTAGTGTGGTTTTATTGACCGTTTCCACTTCCTGTAAACAAAAAGAAGAGGGGACTGTAAAAATAGGCGCTATTTTTGCAGTTACCGGTGGTGCCTCCTTTTTAGGTGCACCTGAAGCCAGAACAGTTGAGATGGTTGTGGACGAAATAAATGCTGCTGGTGGTATTAATGGAAAACAGATTGAACTGATAATTAAAGATTCTGCTGCGAACCCTGAAAAAGCTATTTCTTTTACCAAACAGCTGATTGAGGAAGATAAGGTAGTGGCTATTATCGGCCCATCCACGAGTGGTGAAACCATGCAGATTAAGGACCTGTGCGAATCCTACAAGGTCCCACTTGTGGCTGCAGCAGCAGCTGAAGCAATTGTTGATCCTGTAGCAGGTTATGTATTTAAAACACCCCAGAAGGACAGTTATGTTGCCAAATGGATTTTTAAAACAATGCAGTCTATGGGTATAAAAAGGATAGGTGTTGTTGCTGCAAATTCCGGGTTTGGAAATGCTGGAAAAGGACAACTGGAAAAGTATGCACCTGATTTTGGTATCGAAATTCTTATAGCTGAAACTTACGACAGGGCTGCTACTGACCTTACTGCCCTTCTGACAAAATTAAAAGCTCAGAATATTGATGCTGTTGTAAACTGGTCAATCGTACCAGCTCAGTCAATTGTACCAAAGAATATGAAACAGCTGGGAATGGATATACCTCTTTTTCAGAGCCATGGTTTTGGTAATATTAAGTATGTTGAAGCTGCCGGAGAAGCAGCAGAAGGGATTATTTTTCCAGCAGGACGTTTACTTATTGCTGAAAAACTGCCTGACGAACATCCTCAGAAAGAAAATCTGATGGCTTATAAAAGTGCATATGAATCAAAATTTGGTGAAGATGTCAGTACCTTCGGCGGTCATGCCTATGATGCGATAATGCTGATTGTGGAAGCCATTAAAAAAGCAGATAGTCTGGAAAGGACGGATATCCGGGATGCACTGGAATCTATTTCCGGATTTCCCGGAACAGGCGGTATTTTTACTTTTTCACCTTCCGATCATAATGGTTTGGGAATGGATTCTCTGGAAATGCTGACTGTTAAAAATGGACAGTTTGATTTTCTAAAAGGAGAATAATGAGCGTCGAACAAGTTCTGCAATATATTTTTGCAGGTATTACAGTAGGCAGCATCTACGCCTTTGTAGCAATTGGCTATAATATCATCTACAATGCAACAGGGATTATTAACTTTGCCCAGGGCGAATTTGTAATGCTCGGTGGGATGATTGCCTACACTTTTTCCGGATTGATGCCTTTGCTGCCTGCAGTAGTACTTGCGGTACTGATTACCTCAGCTGTCGGTAGTGTAATAGAGAGTGTTTTTATCCGTAGAATGCGCAAAACTTCAGTTCTGGGAATGATTGTTGTTACAATTGGAATATCTATTTTATTAAGGGAAGCTGCCCTTTATATCTGGGATGAACAGATTCGTGCTTTACGTTTTTTTACAGGAAGTGAAATCTCCTCGGTTAATATTTTTGGTGCCCGAATATCTCCCCAGGTCCTATGGATTTTGGGGATTACAACCATTATTGTGGCGGGACTCTTTCTTTTCTTTAAATTTACTTTAACAGGTCAGGCTATGCGGGCCTGTTCTGAAAATTTACGGGCCGCTAAACTATGTGGGATTCGAACTGATTCAATGGTAAATCTTTCTTTTATGCTTTCAGCCGGAATTGGTGCCCTGGGAGGATGTGTTGTCTCTCCTCTAACACAAACCCATTACGCAATGGGAACGGATCTGGCCATAAAAGGGTTTATAGTTGCTATTCTGGGCGGGTTGGGAAATGCCATTGCTGCAGTAGCTGCAGGTCTTCTCCTTGGGCTTATTGAATCATTCAGTATAAGTATTCTTCCCATGGCTTATAAGGATGTAATTTCCATTATAATTTTATTAATTATACTGGTAGTTAAACCAAGTGGAATTTTCGGTTCCCGGCAAGCCTCCTCAATGAAGGACTATTAAATGAAACGTTATTATTCTGTTCTTCTTTTGACAGCTGTTATAGTTATAATTCAGGTTTTAACTCTTATAACCGGTAAGGCTTATCTTTTGACTCAGCTGACAATGTCTGCTTACTATATAGTTGTAGCTGTCGGGCTCTGCATGGTAATGGGTTATGCCGGACAAATATCTCTTGGGCAGGCTGGTTTTTTTGCTATCGGGGGATATACCACAGCTTTTTTGACAACTATAGATTTTTCCGGTAAAGCGGAAACAGTTTTATACAGGATGCTGGATACTCTCGGATTATTGATTACGAAAGAAACTCTTTACGGTGATACTATAATACATATGACTCCATGGATATCTCTTTTAGCAGCAGTTCTTATTGCTGCCGTTACAGCTTATGCTCTTGGAATCCCTATTTTAAAACTAAAGGGGCATTATCTTGCAATGGCCACTATGGGTTTTGGCATTATTATCTATAGAATTGTTCTGGGATCCCGAATTTTTGGAGAGGCAGACGGTATTTCAAATGTTCCTTCTTTCCCTGTTTTCCCTGGGATCAGTGTAAGTGGAGATTTTACTTCCCGAATCAGCAATTACTATATTGCCTGGCTTCTGGTTATTCTGGGTATGCTTTTGCTGATTAACCTGATTAACTCCAGGGTCGGCAGAGCTTTAAGATCCCTGCATGGAAGTGAGGAAGCTTCTGATGCCATGGGAGTAGATACCTCCCGGTATAAGGTTATTGTTTTTGTAATAGGTGCTGTTTTTGCTGCAGTTGCAGGTTTTTTTATGACCCATTACAATGGTGGGATAGGCCCTTCTGAAGCAGGGGTTGCAAAATCGGTGCGCTATGTGGCAATTGTGGCGGTTGGCGGTATGGCCAATCTCTGGGGCTCTCTGATTATGGGACTTGTACTGAATTTCCTTTCTCTTAGAGGAGTATTTGGTCATTTTGATGATGCAGTTTTTGGTATTATTCTTGTATTTATGATGATGTTTATGCCTGACGGGTTTATTCATACAGATGTTATCCATGATATAAAGGAGATGTTACGGCCGCTTTTTATGCGAAAAAAGAAATTGAAAAAAAAACAGGAGGTTTCTAATGACTAAACCCCTTAATACCTTCAATTCACTTCTCCAAATTCAGAAACTGGACAAATTTTTCGGGGGTCTCCATGCAGTAAATTCTGTCTCTTTTGATGTTAAACCCGGAATAATAAAAGCAGTTATAGGTCCTAATGGTGCCGGGAAAACAACTCTCTTTAATATGATTGCCGGTTATTACACACCGGGAGGTGGGCAGGTCTTTTTTAAAGATGTTCTTTTAACAGGTATGCAGCCTTTTCAGGTTGCCGGAAAGGGAGTTTTTCGAACCTTCCAGAATTTAAAACTCAGCCACCGTTTATCGGTGATGGATAATATCCTTCTGGGTAGACATACCCGGGGGCAGGCAGGTTTTCTTGCAGGGATGCTGGCCCTTAAAAAGAGCAGACGGGAGGAGAAAGAGGCAGAAGAAGCCGTCCTGCCAATTTTGGAATGGCTTAATCTTCTTGATCTGAAAGATACAGAGGTGGGTAATCTTTCCTTTGGGAATCAGCGGGCTGTCGAACTTGCCCGTGCTCTGGTTTCTGATCCTGCAATGTTACTGCTGGATGAACCTGCTGCAGGTCTTAATATGCACGAAACTGAGGAACTGTCACAACGAATTCAGGAAATTCGTGATCAGGGACGGACAATCCTCCTTGTGGAACATGATATGTCACTTGTTATGGAGATTTCAGATGAGATTGTAGTCCTGAATTTCGGACAGAAAATTGCAGAAGGAAAACCAAAGGAAATTCAGGAAAATGAAGAGGTTATCCGAATCTATCTTGGTGGTGAGGATGCTTAAAATTCGAAATTTGGAATCAGGATATGATAAATTAAAGGTTTTAAAGGGTATCAGTCTACATGTTAATTCCGGGGAGATTGTGACAATTATCGGAGCGAATGGTGCTGGTAAAACTACATTACTAAATACAATTGCTTCTATTGTAAAGGCAGCTGACGGTGAGATAAAATTGAATGGAAGAGATGTAACGGGCATTTCTCCTGACCGGATAGTAAAAAACGGATGTGCTCTTGTGCCGGAGGGAAGACAATTATTCCCGGCTATGACAGTGAGAGAAAATCTTATCCTGGGTGCTTATACTCTTTTTCGGGAAAAGGGGAAAAAAACAGCTAAAGAGAACATCAAAAAAATTTATTCCATGTTTCCAATCCTGAAGGACCGTGGAAGCCAGCTGGCAGGGACTCTTTCCGGGGGTGAACAGCAGATGGTTGCTATCGGCAGGGCCCTTATGACAGGGCCTGAACTTCTGCTTATGGACGAACCTTCCATGGGTCTGGCACCTATTATTGTAAAAAATATTTTCCGTGTAGTTGAATCATTACGGGATCAGGGAAAAACTATTTTAATTGTGGAACAAAACGCCAGGGCGGTTTTGGAAATTGCTGATAGGGGTTATGTTATGGAAACAGGATCTCTTGTAATGGAAGGTAAGGCTTGTGAACTGCTGGATAACAACGATGTAAAAAGGGCCTATCTTGGGCGTGATTATAAAGAATTTACTGATAAGTAGTTTTATTAAAGAAGGGGGAAGTGAAAGTGATATATTCACAGGAATACGAAACAATGCAGCGGTCGGATCTTGAGCAGCTTCAGGTTGAAAGACTGCAGGCAACTCTTAACCGGGTATATCGGAATGTTTCCTTTTACCGAAACCTTTATGACGAAAAAGGAGTTGAAATTTCCAATATTAAATCCCTTGCTAATCTGGGAGATCTTCCTTTTACAACAAAAGAAGACCTTCGAAACAGTTACCCTTACGAAGCATTTGCTGTTCCGTTAAGAGATATTGTACGTATCCACTCTACCTCCGGAACAACAGGTACTCCAATCGTTGTAGGATATACAAAGAACGATTTGAGTATCTGGGCTTGTCTGGTAGCCAGAGTTTTAACCGCAGCCGGTCTGACCAGTCACGATCTGGTCCAGATCGCCTTTAACTATTCCCAATCCACTGGAGGTTTTGGATTCCATTATGGTGCTGAGGAAATTGGTGCTTCCGTAATTCCTGCTTCG
>DAOWMA010000150.1 GCA_030643345.1 Spirochaetaceae bacterium | reverse complement strand
GTTCATACATATTGGGTCTTACATTTATGGGAAGCCTTTCTGTTGTATGGGAAAATCCGGCAATTTCTACAACATCTTTCTTTATAGCTTTAGCATTGTCTTTAGAAGTAATAATTAAGCCTGCTGCACCGTCTGAAACCAAAGAACAATCATGAAGTCGTAATGGAGAAGCTATCATGGGATTTTTCTCTTCCGGAAGGTTAAGAATTGCTTCAGCGGAAAAGAGTTTCAGTCTGTCCGCCGGGCTGCCTTTACCAAAATGCGCCAGTGGATTCTCCATTCCGTTTAGATAACCCAGAGCTGCAACAGTTGCCAGTATTTCCGCAAGTTCGTTATCGCTAATATTGTACTGTTTCTGATATCCTTTCGCGTATTCCGCGAAAAGTCCCGGAAAGGTCATTCCTCTGTTTCCTTCACTGGCCCAGTGGGATGAGCAGGCCAGGGCGTGAGTAATCCCCTTTGTGTTAAGCAGATTCATTTTCTCTACCCCGATGACAAGAGCTGTTCTGCATCTTCCCGATTCAACAGCATAAATCGCATTATATAGTGCGACTGATGATGAGGCACAGGCATCCTCTGTTCTGGTGCAGGGGACAAACCGGAGAGCTTTAGGGTCTGATTCGATTGCCCAGGGAGCAATATGTTCCTGATTTGTAAAAAGGGAGGGTGAACATGATCCCAGCCAAATACCATCTATATCTTTTGCTTCTATTCCGGCGTCTTCGATTGCCCCTTTACCTGCTTCTTCTATAAGTTCGTATATTGTTTTAAGATCAGTTATTTCCTTTGTCTCTCTGTTTTTTTTAACAAAACTTCCAAAGGGTGTATTGCAGGCACCTATTATACTTGTTTTTCCCATTATATTTCTCCCTATTTCGCTATCATTCCACTGATGGTTCCGCCTGTAACTTCCAGACATGTTGCATTTACAGCTTCATTGGTAACAGCATATCGTATTGTATCCGCGATCTCATCCGGATCAATAAGCCGGCCTAAATGCACCTGTGATAAAATAGAGCCAAGAGCTTTCTGATTCATTCCTTTTACCATAGGTGTTCCCACATATCCAGGAGCTATGGAAACAACACGTATATCTTTTATATTTTTCATTTGGAATTCTCCAACAAGGAGTTTTGGCCACATTGCAAGTGCGGCTTTTGTGGAAGAGTAGTTGAGCTGGCCAACTCCACCAACTTTCTGTACAGATGAGATTGTAAAAAGTACACCTTTGTAACTATTGTTTATCATTCTTACAGCTGCTTCCCGAAGCGTAATAAACGTACCTGTTAAATTTATATCTACAACCTGACGGAATTGTTCTGAGGTCATTGATTTTTTTACTTTTCCTGTTTCACGATCTGTTGAAATAAACAGTCCGTCACGGATAATACCTGCGCATGGTACAACAACATTGAGTGATCCGTATGTATCAACTGCTTTATCCATTAGTGCTGCGACATCTTCGTCTTTTGTGACATTACATATCTGATAGACAGCCTTACCACCTGCATCGGTAATTTTATTTACAACTTGCTCCAGTAAATCTTTGTTAAGATCACCAAGAACTATTCGTGCTCCCTGTTTTGCCAGGTTTATGGCAATTGCCTCACCAATTCCACTTGCACCGCCTGTTATTACTGCTACAACATTATCAATCTGCATATTTATCTCCTTGTTCGAATATTATATATAACTAAGTTTTTTAGCTTTAAATGTAAGTTCGTCTCTAAATTTAGGGTGGGCCACAGAAATTAAATTGAGGGTCCGTTCTTTTACTGTTCTACCTCTCATATAGGCTATACCAAATTCAGTTACTATATGGTCACTGTTACTTCTGTGAAGGGTAACTGCAGTACCTTCAGGAAGAGTAGGTAGTATTGTGCTGAGAGTTCCGCCTTTTGCTGTAGAGGGGCAGGCTATGATGGATTTGCCCAGTCCGTCATATGCTTCTTTTGAACCAACTGCTGTATCTGACTGTCCTCCGGTTCCTGAATATTGAGAAGTTCCTATTGATTCGCTTGCGACCTGACCTGTAAAATCAACCATTAAACTTGTATTGATAGAAACCATTTTAGAGTTTTTCCGTATAACAGCAGGATCGTTAACCCATTTACCTCTTTGGAATTCAACAACCATATTATTGTCCAGCCAGTCGTACAGTTTTCTTGTCCCCATTGCAAATGTGCAAATCATCTTATCCTTGAATAATGTTTTTTGTTTATTAGTTATTACACCTGCTTCGTAGAGTTTCATCATAGAATCAACCATCATCTCTGTATGGACTCCAAGATCTTTCTTGTCCTTTAATGCAAGAGCAACTGCATTTGGAATATTACCTATACCAAGTTGAATTGTTGCTCCGTTGTATACAAGCTCCGAAACGTAGCTACCTATTTTTATTGCTGTTTCATCAGGTTCTACATCAGGAAGAGCGGGTACTTCCATATGGTTTTCCACAAAAAAATCTACATCTTTAACATGAATATGTGTATCACCGTATGTTCTTGGAAGATTTTCATTTACTTCAAGAATAACAATTCTGGCTGCTTCCAGAATATCTTTTTCGTATGTTATACCCAGAGATAATGAAACAAAGCCACGAATGTCAGGAGGAGTGCATGTTCCAAAAAAAACTCCAGGCTGTTTTACATAGAGCCTGTCAAGGGCCGCTCTGTGAAGCATATTGGGTACATAGGTAACAGTACCGGTATTCTGTTTGATAGCTGACCTGGACCCTGGAGCATGAAACCAGCTGCATAGCTCAAAATGTTCTTTCATTTCGGGTTTCATGTAGAAATCATAAGGGTTGAGTGTAAGAACTGAAAATACTTTAACATTTTTAACCTTGTCTTTTACTGTATGAAATTTGCTCATACATCCCTGGGGTTCTGAAGCACATTGGGCTACAATTACATCATCTCCTGATTTTATATTTAATGCTGCTTCATCAGTGGTAATTAATTTATCTTTATACACTGAATTCCATGAACTCATAAATCCTCCTATATCCTAAAAACTAATATTTTTTAATTTTCTAGTACCTGAATAAATTACTTCCAACTGATAATCCTGCACCGGAGGCAACGAACATAATTGTATCACCCCGTTTAATTATCTTATCTTTTACTGCATGATAAAAAGCCATTGGAATACATGCTGAACCAGTATACCCGTATTTATCCATTACTGTAGTTGTCTTTTCCATGGGAAGCTTAAGTATACCCATTACTTCCTTAATTACACTTCTGTTTATCTGAGTAAAAATTACATGATCTACATTTTCTATATTAGTATTCCCATTATGCAGAAGAGATTTAATTAGTGAGGGCCATAATTTGGTATTTCTGTCACCTGGCATAGGTTTAAGAGACTGCAGCCCGTATTCATTATTTGCAAGAATCTCCGGTGTAACAGTTTGTTTGGACCCACCTGAATAAATTCCAATATAATCCCATTGTGTACCATCAGTAATAAAATTACCTGTAATATATTCTGATGGCAGGGGAGAATTATTTTGCAGAACTATAGTTCCTGCACCATCTGCAAATATTGATAATCCAAAGACGTCATCATCTCTAATAAAAGCAGGCATATTATATACACCTGTAATAACAGCATTCTTTATGAATGGATTGGATGAAAGTATTCTGGCCCCTGTGTCAAATGCTGTAACAAAACCTGCACAACTTGCATTTATATCGAAGGCCATAGCATTTTGTTCTTTTCCCTGAATTCTCCCCTGAACAAGTACAGCTGTAGATGGTGAAATATATTCAGGTGTATCAGTTGCTACAATAAACAGATCAATATCTTCCGGTTTTAGTTCAGCATCTTCTATTGCGCTCCGTACAGATTTTTCTGCAAAATCCGCAGTAGATTCATTAATATTTCGTAATCTGGCTATATGTCGATTTTTTATTCCAAGCTTGTTTTCAAGTTTGTCAGAATCAAAATCTATTTTGGCAAGTGTTTTAAGTTCATTATTACTGATTGAACTGCCAGGTGCATATATACCGTCACCCTTTATACGAACATCTATCATGTTATATTCCTCCATAGAAATGAGAGGTGATTCACTAATTAAATGGATTGTACATCAAATATTGCTTTTGTGCAAGAAAATAAATATTTTTCTTGACATATCTGTATTTAGTGGCTTATAGTAATTGAGAAGTGATTCATAACTTAATTATTGGGATGGAGAAGTGCATGGACAGTATTGTTGGTATACGAGGAATTGGGACTTATATCCCTGAGAATAAAATGACTGCCGGAGAATTGGCAGAATCAACAGGTATACCGGAAAATATAATAAAAGAAAAATTTGGTGTCATAGAAAAACCTATTCCCGGAGAAAATGATACATCCAGTTTTATGGCTGTTAAAGCAGCACTAAAAGCCCTGGATAATGCCAGTGTTTCCCCAGAGGATATTGACCTTGTTATATGGAATGGAGCTCAGCATAAAGATTATCCCAATTGGCTGGCAGGTATGAAGGTTGCCTATGAAATTGGTGCATCCAATGCCTGGTCTTTTGATATGGAAGCAATGTGCGGTTCAATGATGGCAGGGATTGATGTTGCAAAATCGATGATGCTTACAAAAAAGAACCTTAAACGTGTTCTTCTTGTTAGTGGATATAGAAATCTTGATTTTATTAATCTGGAAGAAAAGAGCACTCACTTTATGCTGGATATAGGTGCTGGCGGTGCAGCAGTATTACTGGAAAGAGGGTATAATAGAAATGTTGTTCTCGCTTCCTCTTTCCGGGGAGACGGTTCCTTTTCTGAGGATTGTATAATCCCTGTTCTGGGTTCGGCCCAATGGCCTCCAAAAGAAGATGATTTGAAGTCTCTTTATTTTAAAGTTGCCGATGAAAAGAGTTTTAAGCAGAAATTATCCGAAAAAACAATGGACAATTTTTTTGCAGTTATAAAAGAATCATTGTCTGGTTCCGAATTAACGGTGAGTGATATAGATTATCTTGCTATTCTGCACTTTAAAAAATCTGCCCACCAGGCAATTCTTAATGAATTAAATTTATCTTCCCGGCAAACAACATATCTCGATCATTACGGTCATATAGGACAGAATGATCAGATAATTTCTATTGAAGAGGGAATAAAAAACGGCAAGATAAAGGACGGCAGTAATATTGTTCTTGTAGGAGCCGGGCTTGGATTTGTATGGGCTTCCACTGTTGTAAAATGGGGGCCCTATGATTATTGAAGTAAGAAATAAAAAAATATTCTATGTAACAGAAGGAAATACAAAAGATCCTCTTTTATTTTATATTCATGGGAACCTTGGATCAACCCGCTGGTTTCAAAAGGTTATGGATATTCCAGATTATTATACAGTTGCTATGGATATGCCCAATTTTGGAAACTCAGACTCTATAGATGAAATGGATATTGATACTTATGCAGATTATACTGCACTGGTACTGCAAGGTGTTCTTACAGATAGTAAAAAAGATAGTGCAGTTGTTGCAGGGCATTCTCTTGGTGGTGCAGTGGGTGTTTCTCTTGCTGTGCGGTACCCCGAATTAGTGGAGAAACTGATATTAATAGATCCGCCTCCTTTGGAGGGGCTTGTTACCCCAAAAGAACATTATCCTGTTATTGAGATGTACCGTTCTGATAAAAATCTTCTAAAAACTGCATTAAAAACTGTAACTCCTACAATGGATGATGATCTTTTTTTAGATGCTTTAACAGATGATGCTTCAAAAATGAAAGGAGATGC